>VENG01000014.1 GCA_009711705.1 Bacillota bacterium | reverse complement strand
ACACCCTTTCACCCCCGTATAACAGCATCAAATCCTTTTAAATTATACGAGGTTTTTTTATTGAAGTGGCTCACTTTTTTCCTGGCGTTTTCCTTATTTATGGCTCACTATTATTCTAGCGTTTATATGTATAGGCTGAAGCATGGTGTTAATATTTCCTTTTTTGATAATATGATGGATCTCGGTCATATCTAAGACTCCTTTCTTTTTTCTCAATCTCAATTCGCATAGTTTCATAAAAAAAGACGGGCATTTACCCGTCAAGTGTTATCCATTCCTTATATTTTGAAAACCGTAATTGCATCATTAGCAGTGTTTCCGGCTTGATCTCGAACTTCTACGCTAATCGTGTGAGCTCCGCCACCATTAATACCGGTGGCAACCTCATAATTACTTATTGAAGTCCAGTTGCTCCAACTTCCTGAGTCGGCTTTGATTCTAAAGTCCAGCGGACCCGAATTATTATCATTCGCCTTTACAACAACCTTAAAAGTGGTACCTGTAGTACAGGTAGCCCCGTTATAACCTTTAACTGATGTTATTGTTGGGGGGGCTGAGTCTCCGGTAGACATATTATTTTCTATGTTTGCTACCACAGTTTCCAAATTATCAATCTTGTTTTCAACATTGGGTAATTGCGTACTACGTATATAACCCGCAACATCAGCCACCGAATCCGGGCTCCCGCCATATGTTCCGGAATAATATGTCTGATTAACAGTATTTTGAGCAGCTGCTTTGGCCTCATTTGCAGAATCCCTTGCTTCGATCGCCTTACCGGCTGCATTAACAGCGCTATTCCTAGCTTCATTTGATGCTATTTGAGCCTGTTCAGCAGCAGATTTTGCATTGTTTATATACGACCTGTTTTCCTGAGTGGCATTATATAGTTGTGTAGTGGTCACTCCGAAAAAGCAAGAATCGCTAAACGTATTAATGTTACCAACCTTATCTCTTGCTTGAACATAGACTGTCTTAGTGCCGTCACCGCTTGGGACGGACCATGTTTTATTTGTTACAAATGATTGCCAGGACGAATAACTTGCCCCATCATTTGAAAACCGCACCTGGTTAAGACCGGATTGGTTATCATATATACTTGACAGGTCAACTGTTACCCTACTATTGGGTTCGTCTACCTCTACAATTGTTATAGATCCCCCTGGGGCTGTAGAATCCGTTGCGTTAGGCAATTGAATAGTTACTCTGGATGATGAAGCATTAAAGTCTGATTCCATCCATTCATTATAGGCTGTTATTCTAAAAAAGTACCGGTTGTCATTGTTGTAACCAGTTTTGATAGTCGAACGATATAATCTAATCGGAGTATCTTCTAAATTCAAACCTGAAGCATTCCACCTGAAAATATCTGTAGATATACTATTGTCTTCAGGAAGTTCACCTGTAAATGGAAACACCTTTGCTGTTCTGCTATCCCAGGAAGTAGCGGTACCTAAATCTTTTGAGCGGTAATTATTACCATCAAATATATGAAGCTTGTATCCTGATATATTAGTAATTGAATTCCAATCATGTGTAACCCACGATCTACCTCTTATATCATCCCAAGCTTTTATACCTGAATCAGCAGTAACAGATGGATTTGCTGTAATTGCTGGAACAGGCCCATATGTGTTGCTGTATTTTGCTTGCCACGAAAAAGCTGGTGAGCTACGCCACTTCCATTTAAGGCGGAACCAATAATTATTTGTATCAGGGGCAATCTCTTTTTTGCTTCCTGCTTGACAAGTATATAGGTCAGAGAAATTGACCCCGTCAGTACTATATTGAATTAGACCTTGACTTATTTGACTATTATCAAATCTAGGATTCACAATTAGTTTGCCTGACGGTCCGTTAGGAGAAGGGGCTAATTTAAATGAAGGTGAATCAAATTTATATCGTAATGTATGACCATCATCTCCGCCCCAAATATTGCCGTCAGCATCAGTAGTTAAGGTGTAAATATTATATCCATTCGACTTATCTTTCCAAGATGATCCATCCCAACGAGATATTTTATTCCAACCCGCAATCCAGATACTACCATCAGGGGCTTCAGTCATACCAAAAACTCCACTGACAGAACAATCCCCTTGTTTATCCTCCCACGAAGATCCATTCCATCGTGCAATAACATTAATACCTCCAGCCCAAATACTACCGTCAGAGGCGGTAATTAAAGTATGGATACTATTATTACCAGGCACCCTCCCCATACTTTCCCAAGCAGAACCATTCCATCGTGCTGTATAGCCGTCTTGCCCCCCGGCCCAAACACTGCCATCAGACGCTGTAACTAAAGCTAAAGCGGAGCAATCCCAAGCACTAAAAACCTGTCCTTTTTGTTCCCAAGAAGATCCATTCCATCGAGCTGAGCCCTTATTATCTCCTGTAGCCCAGATACTACCATCAGAAGTTGCAGTTAAAGCTAAAACATCATTACTATTATAAAATGCAATCCCTTTACTTTCCCAAGCAGAACTGTATAGCCGTCTTGCCCCCCAGCCCAAACACTGCCATCAGGGGCTGTAGTTAAGCTATTAATTTGTCTTAATGTAGCATATCCTTTATTCTCCCAAGCGGAGCCATTCCACTGTGCTGTATAGCCATCAGATCCCCCGGTCCAGATACTACCATCAGAGGCTGTAACCATATGATCCGTATCAACTGTTTCCCCTTTGTACTCCCAGGAGCCTGCCCAAGAGTAATTAACCATACTTAACAAAACAGTTAATAGAATATATATAATTAAAAATGTTTTACGCATAAAGCATCCTCCTATAAATTAACTATGCAACTTATGCATGTGAGCTACACAACTACCCTCTCATATTGACAACCACCTCCCATAAAAAGAAAAAAGCTTCGGGCGTTGAACCCGAAGTTAAAAATTAACCATCTTCTTTTTGTCCGTAGTGCAATTTATTAGGGGGCCAGCCCATTAATCAGGGGCTTACTTGCCAATAAATAAGTTGCTTCGCACTCCAGACAGAATGTTCATCAACCTCAATCGCCGACTGTAATTTTTGGGAACGTTCAACCAATTGGATTTCAACTATGAATGCCGGTAAATAATTTAAAAACAAACTGTAAACAATACACTTTGGAGGTAGATGAATAATGTTCGGGAAAAGCATTTACTTTTTTTATAAAGCCCTACTTTTTGGTATAGCGGCATATGCTGTAATCCCTAAGCCTGAATTTAAAAGATATTTACTTTACGGATTTATTTTCGGAGCAATAGGAGACGTAATTATGGTAACTCTTACTGGTCCCATTTTAAATTTAATTAAATACCATAATATGGGGCCTTTTAGTGTTTTTGGTTTATTCTCATTTTGGACACCAATAGCTTGGATGTTTGCATTTATGTTATTCTTTTACTTTCTCCCTGCCAGAAGAGCTTTTTTATATCCTTATATAGTTGGTTTTTCAATTTTTGGTTACATGGTTGGGCTTGTTTTAAGTGGTTTAGGGTTATTTGATTATATTGGTTTTTATAAGTATTCTGCCCTAATAGTGTTTATTGTTTGGTTTTCTATAGCTGCCTATGCTTATTTAAAAATAGGCAATATAAAATTGAAACCCCTTAATTGATACAGATACATGGTAGGTAAAATGTTCAACATAAAGCACATCATCAAGAAACAGGAAGTATTCACACTAGCATCAGTAACTGGGGGGTAACTTACAATGTTTCCATTTTTAAAAGGGAAAAGTGCCGGTCACAAGCGTAGCTACATTGATACAAGCGAAGCGTATAATGTATGGGATATTCTTAAAGGTGCATATGCTGCCCATGAACGTGCAGCCGTGTGGCAAAATTTTGCCCATGACACCGACCTCAAATATGTTCTTGAAAGGTTTAGTCAAAGCTTAAATAAGCATATTAAAACACTGGAACAGTTGGCCCAGAAATACGGAGTCAAAGGTCCCGACTCTCATATAACCGATGTACGCACATCCGTTAATTCTGAACTAGTCCGCGACCAATATATTGGTGCCAACATGATTATTTACTCTCAAGAAAGTATTGAAATGGTTTTTCAGGGTATTAGAAAGTGTACTACCAACGATCACATTCGAAAAACACTAATAAACATGGCACACGAAGTTTCTGATCGAACTGATGACCTTTTCAGATATGTTAAATTAAAAGGATGGATAGGTACTCCCCCTCTTTATCCACATACCCCAAAAGACTCCAGCGAAAAGATAAGCTGTGCAGAAGCATTTCACATTTGGGATCTCTTAACCTATAGATATGATAATATCAGGCAAACCCAGATATGGTATGCTTTTGCAAATGACGGAGATTTCAAGTTGTTGTTGGAGAAGGGTTTACAAGGAACCCTGAAAAAGCAAGCTAAAATGTTAGAGGCAGAGACAAAAAAGTTTGGTATCCCGTTGCCCATACATCCCCCAGAAGTATTACCTACCGCAGAAAACACGGAACTTCTTGAAGATGATAGCATGTATAGGAACCTTTTGATGGGGGTACAAGGAGCGGCTATGATGCACATAGTAGCTTTAAAGCAAAGTATTGTAAATGATAGGATAAGAAAAATGTTTAAGCAATTACTATTTGAGGAATTTGACGTTCTTGATAAGCTGGTGATGTACGGAAAATCTAAGGGTTGGCTTAATCCCACACCTAACTATAGCAGTATAAAGTAATTGGTTTTGTTTTCGGCATTTATTACAACTTACTTTATACCAGCAAGTCCCGAGTGGATTAGTGCACATTTTGCCTAAAAAGCACAGCAACAGGAGTCTTGTTTTGCTCGCCTTATTGCAGCATATGCATGTTTGCCGCAATACACTTTTGCTATTGCTTGGCCGACATTCTATTTAGAGCTTAGAATTAAACTTCTGAGCATTGACATCTAACCTATTCCGGTGTCAACCAGCGGAATTCTTTTTTTAA
>VENG01000013.1 GCA_009711705.1 Bacillota bacterium | reverse complement strand
AAATCAGGCACTACGGGATACTTGCCAACCGGAATAAAAAGACAAAGCTTGAATTGTGCAGAAAACTAACCTTAAGTCCTACCCTCAAGCCAAAATTCGAGGGCCTTAAGACCATTGAGGTCCTGTGCATCCTTTTGGGAAAAGATGTGACAGTTTGCCCGGAGTGTAAGGGAGGTAAAATGAAGGCAACACACTCATTATACACCGGGCCGTTTCCATGATAACCAGTCAATTGAATGCCTTTTTCAAAGACCCATCTGTGGGGAGGGGGCAAGTGTTCAATTTTAGCTTGCTTCATTCAAAAATTACTAGATGCTTGAAGAAAAATGGCATAAATCAGGTAGAATCATAGATTTAAAGCCGGAAGGAAAAGATTGAATCTCCATAGCTGGGAGCGGAACGCGACTTCATTCTTCTGGTTCAATCGAAAATTTTAACTACAGTTATTGTGCGGTAAGTTTATTAAGACTCACGACCAGGATTACCTGATAGTGAGCCTTTTTTGTGTTAAAACTTCCGATTGAACCCTTTGAGAACCGTCCCCACTTGCGTTTTTCAGCCTAAACACGTTGCAGTAGACAGCCTTAGGAACTCCCCGACCAGCGATGGGTCAAACTGTGATCCGGCATACCGGTCTAACTCCCTTGTAGCCTCTCCGTGGGTCAACTGCCTTCGATAAGGCCGGTATCCGGTCACGGCTTCGTAAGCATCAGAAATTGCCAGGACTCTACATTCAAAGGGTATATCTTTTCCGGAGAGACCCAAAGGATAGCCTTTTCCGTCCCACCGCTCGTGGTGTTTTAAAATCCAGTCCGGAATCCGGCCAAACCCCGGTATTCCCTGTACCAGGCGGCAGCCAATTTCCGAATGCCTCTGCATAATCATCCTTTCTTCAAGGGTTAGTGGGCCATGCTTGCAAAGAATACTGTCTGGAATACCTATTTTTCCGATATCATGCAGCCGGGCCAAAAGACGCAATTGATAAATATTATTCTCGGACAGTCCCATGCCGGCTGCAAATGCTGCTACCAGTCCTTGCATGCGGCGGGCATGTTGTCCGGTAACTAAATCCCTCGCGGCCAATGTCCGCTCGAGTACATCGGAGGTAACATCTGAAAGAATATCCCACACATCCAAGCCCTGGCTATAACTATTGGTCAATATAGCAAAGCCCCCTTGTCCATAACAATGTCCTCAAAAATGCAAGAAACCAGTGCCTGGCATCAAAATTTTTCATTATTTCTCAATCTTAAACCGGGCAACGGTATTATGTAAGGTATCCGCAATACCGGCAACTTCCTGAGCCACGCTGGACACCTGCTGGACGGTGGAGGTGATTTGCTGGCCGGAGGCTGAAAGCTGTTGACTTCCGTCGTTTATCCGGTCAACTCCCGCCGCCACGTCCTTGATTAATTTAGTGTTTTTTTCCACCGCCCTGATAATCTGATCCAGGGCAGAACGGGCCTTTTCGGCTACTTGAACTCCTTCTTCCACCTCTGCCACTCCACTGTCCATGGCCGTTACCGCTTCATCTACCCCCACCTGTATCTTCTCAATAAGCCCGGTAATGTCTCCGGCAGCTCCTGCCGCTTGTTCGGCGAGCTTGCGCACCTCCTCAGCCACCACGGCAAATCCGCGGCCGTGTTCCCCGGCACGTGCCGCTTCAATGGCTGCGTTAAGGGCCAATAGGTTGGTTTGGTCGGCGATGTTGGTTATAGTGTTGCTAATTTCTCCGATATGACCGGACTGCTCACCCAGTTTTTTAATGGCTGTAGCCACGGTCTGGGACGCGTGAGAAATGGAGTTTATCTTTTCCACCGTTTCTTTCACCGCGTTATTGCCATCCTCGGCCACCTGCTGTACCTGCTCGGACTCCCGGGCCGCTGCCCCGGCGTTTTCCGCCCCCTGATCGGAGGTGGACGCCAGATCACCGGTGGTACTGGCTACTTCTTCCACGGCGGCACTCACCTCTTCACTGGAGGAAGCCATTTCCCGGCTGTGGGATGCCAGTTGATCAGAGTTGTTCCGTATTTCCGTTATGATTACGGTCATGGAGTCTATCAAGCGGTTGGTGGCCTTACCCAGCGCTTCCAGTTCGTCGCCGGTATGGATCTCAATACGCTGGGTCAGGTCACCTTCCTGACTCGCCATTTCATCTATCTTAGCCAACAATTCCCTCACGTGACGCAGGATAAACCGTCTGCAAAAAAACAACATCACACACACTGTGACTATGAGGTTTACCAGTGAGGTAGTATAAGTAGCAATAGTGCCGGAGAAAAAATTAAATTTCATTAGTTGCATATTAATGAATTGTGATATGGGAGAACTTATCAGTATAGTAAGTATTACTGCCAGGGCAACCTTCGAGTTTAAGCCGAACTTAACTTTTAACAACTTTTCCGGCATGCCGTCAACTTTGCTTTTTAAACTGCTCATTTTAGTTTGGTTCCTCCTAAATTAGAATAATTAATACTGAAAAGCAACCGCATCAATGCTAAGAGTACTGGCTTTAGCCATGCTGTATAAAGAACATATCTTTCCCCCCGTCAAAGGTTATCTAAATTCTTAAGATTCCCGCTTATAGAAGTGGGAGTTCCTCTTTTTACTTCAGGTGGGGTGGAATCCCCACCTGAAGTCCCTATATCTCAGCTTTAGCTAAACGAGTTCACTTCTTAAATAAAAGCAAAAAACTTGCCACATGTGGCAAGTTTTTCTAGAATATTGTTGAAGAATGTGGTTTTTTACTTTCAGCGTTAAGAGTACATTTTTTTAAAACTTATTTTGTAACTTTGAAGAAAGAATTTTTACAAATAGAATATGTCCCTAAAACACCAGGTGATCGAAAGGGGACACCTGTGAGGTGCAATCATTTCTTTTGCCTTTTAATTTTTTCCAGCCTGGTGTAAAGAGAATGACGGGATATGCCCAGGTAACGCGCTGTTTGAGCCTTATTGCCCCGGTGCTTATTAAGGGCCTCAATAATGATCCTATTAAAGAGGCTCTCCAAGTCCAGACTTCCTTCCGGCAGGTGTAGCGTATTTAAATCTACATACAAAGAATCACCGGTTTTCAAAGGGCTGCCTGGACTCTGTTTAAGAAAATGCATTTTATCCAGGTAACCGGGCTCGACTTTAGTATCGTTGTACATAAATACCACCCATTCTATGGTATTTCTAAGCTCCCTTACGTTACCGGGCCAGTTGTAAGACAGCATTATCTTTGCTGCAGGGTCGGTTATTCTTTCAAAGCTTTTACCCCTTTGGGCGGAAATCTCCTTTAAAAACGCCTCTGCCAGGGGTAATATTTCTGTCGTGCGCTCTTTTAACGGAGGGATTAATATTCGACCAAGATTAATCCGGTAGAAAAGGTCCTTTCTAAAGGCTCCTTCCCACACCTTTTTCTCAATATCCTCATTGGTTGCACAAATAATTCTTACATCGGCCTTTATTTTCTTAAGACCGCCCACCCGGTAAAACTCCTTTTCCTGTATAAAGCGCAGTAACTTGGCCTGCAGGCCAACAGACAACTCGGATATTTCGTCCAGGAAAATTGTTCCTCCTCGGGCCATATCTAATTTCCCCTTTTGTCCTTTGGGGAGTCCCCCCGTAAAGGCTCCTGGCTCGTAACCGAAAAGCTCGCTCTCAAAGATAGTGGAATTAAGCGCGGCACAGTTAATATCGATAAATGGTGCAGGATCAATGCCGCTGCCGTGGTGGATGTGTTTAGCCACCAATTCTTTGCCTGTACCCGTCTCACCTTGAATCAAAACCGGTATGGAACGATCAGTGTGCAGCTTTTCGGCCTTGGCAAAAATATCTTTCATAACATTCGAAATAGCATATACTTTTCCGGTTACCCCATTCCAGGAATCTGCTATTTCCCAGTGGTTTGATCTACTCTTAGGTTGGCCGGCGACACCCCCGGCACCCCTCTTTGATTTTTTACTCTTATCCTTGTCCTTTTGAATGTCCGCACGGCGCTTGGAAACCCGTTCTATCACTGCCAACAGTTCGGTTATGTTAAAAGGTTTTAATAAATAATCAGAGGCCCCGGCTTGTAGGGCCTCAAGGGCTATCTTAAGTTCACTGTGCCCCGTAAAGAGCACCATATCCAAATTCCGGGTCAACGCAGACAGTTCATGTAAAAGGTGAATACCATCCATTTTTGGCATCTTAACGTCGGAAAGAACCATATCAAATTTTCCCGCGCTAAATGTCTCTAAGGCCTCACGGCCACTACCGCACTCGGCCACACAGAAACCTTTTTCCCGCAAGAGCTTTCCCAAATAGGAGCGGTTACTGCAGTTTTCTTTTACCAGTAAAATGTTCAAACCTTAAAAACCCCCGGTTTTTCAGCTGCTTCAGTGACAGGGGGCAGGGATATTTAACTCGTAGATACCACCTAAAAAAATGCCCAGATCTTTTCATTTCCTCCGTGCTTGATATCCGCTAACCCGTCGCCACTGTTGCTAATTCAAGGTGCCATTAACAGCACAATATCAGCAAACCCCGTGCCAATAACGAGGTTAGATTGCCGCTTGAAACTTTACTTGAAAATATTATAAACATTGGACTTGTACAAAGGAAGCGGTAAGGTGGAATCCTATCTGAAGCCCTGGTGTTCAGCTTTTAGCTGAACGAGTTCACTAACAGGGTAAATATAAACCCTGGATTGCTTTGAGGTTTACAATGTTCTTGAATTCTGGTAGAATTTCTTGCAGGTTTTATCCCTAAAATGTAAACCTGGTTCATGGTTCGGTTAACAATATCAAGGAGAAAAAATAATGCAAAATCTGTATAGCATCAGAATGCGGGCAGCCCGGGGTGGTGCCCATGAGGACGGGGGCAGACATATCTCCGGAGCGGAAAGAATAGTTCCGAAAGACAAAATTCCGGCTGTTTTGCAACAGCTGTATTCCCGGGCCGAAAAACATCAACTGGGTCGTCCCGATTTTATTAATATAACCGTTGAATCTTTATCCGGAAGGGAGGTTAATAGGGTAACTTCCCTTCCGGTTTATACCTTGGGTTGCCGGGATTATCCGGAAGGCCGTAGGTTGGCCGTCAAGGTATTGGAGCTGAAGGGAATACCACCCCGGGTAATTGAAAAAGGTTTTTCCTGCCTTTTGGGGGACAGCCCCTCCGGCACCGGTGAAAACATGCGGGGGGCTATTTTGCTGGATATAAATACGGGGCGTCGCCTGGAAGCTGACCCGGGCCGGGGTGTCAGGGCCTCTCGCATGGACTACCACCCGGATGTGACCCCAGATCTATCTGAGCAGTTAGATGAGTTTGGTTTAAATAACGACCACGTCCGGGAAGCACTGTGCCTGGCCACCAAGGTAGCCAATCTTCCCGGAATAGTGGCCGAATTATGCTGGTCGGACGACCCTGGTTATACAGCCGGCTACGTTGCTGCGGCAGACACAGGCTATATCCGGTTCCCCCATTTAAAAGCAAGGGGCAACCGCCGTGGCGGCAGGATTTTTTTCGTTGACCCCGGCCGGGCGAAACCGAAAGACATAATTGGAAAACTGGAGCAGAAAATATACATAATCACAGCACTGGGCCCTGTTCACGGGGAAATCACTCTGGAAGAGCTCAAAAGGAGCATAAGATTAAATGAAATTCATCAAAGAAGAACTGTGTTATCTTGAGCGGCATGACCTCTACCGCCGGCTGAATACAATGGACGATTCCCAGGCTTCCCGCACGGTGGTTAACGGTCAAAGCTGCCTATTGTTTTCCTCCAATAACTACCTGGGGCTTACCGAGCATCCCCGGCTAAAAGCAGCAGCCATGGAGGCCATAGAACGCTGGGGCACCGGTGCAGGGGGATCACGTTTAACCACCGGCAATTTAAAGCTGCATAAAGAACTGGAGAATATCATTGCCCGCTTTAAAAATGCTCCGGCAGCCATAGTTTTCAATACGGGGTACATGGCCAACCTGGGAGCGATAACCGCTCTGGCCGGAAAAGAAGATATCATCTTCAGCGATGAGCTTAATCATGCCAGTATTATCGACGGGTGCCGGCTCAGTCGAGCGAAAGCTAAGATTTTCCCTCATAAAGATACCACCGCCCTGGAAAAATTGCTGCAGCAGGCCCACGGTTACCGCCGGCGTCTTATCGTAACCGATGGGGTTTTCAGCATGGACGGCGACCTGGCCCCGCTGCCCCGGCTGGTGGAACTGGCCGAAGAATACAACGCCTTGTTGATGGTGGATGATGCCCATGCCACCGGAGTTTTGGGGCGCCGGGGTGCGGGAACGGCGGATCATTTTGGCCTGGAAGGCAAGGTTCATATACAAATGGGAACCTTGAGCAAGGCAGTGGGCAGTGTCGGCGGTTATATTGCCGGTTCCCGCGAACTAATTGACTATCTTAGAAACAAAGCACGCAGCTTCATTTTTTCCACAGCCCTGCCCCCGTCTGTAATTGCTTCTGCCATGGAAGCCTTTCAGATAATCCGGGATAATCCTAAAATTTTGCAGGACTTGCATTTTAATGCCCAGTACCTAAGGACTGGGCTTAAACAAATGGGTTTTTCCATTTTAGCTGAAGAATCGCCCATAATACCCGTTTTCATAGGTGATGCGGACAAAACCATGCAAATGGCAGAAAAACTATTTTCCCTGGGCGTCTTTGCTCCGGGGATAAGACCGCCCACGGTGCCGCCGGGTACCAGCAGGGTCAGGGTTACGGTAATGGCCACCCATATCCGGGAAGATCTGGACAGGTGCCTTGCCGCCTTTGCCCGGGCAGGTCAAGAGGTGGGGATCATCTGAGGATTGGCAAACAATGAATAGAATCATCAAAGTATGAGATCTGCTCCAGACCCTCATCAGTAACTACAAATGTATCTTCGATTCCCACAGCCCCTTCTTCGGGGAATATAAACTTAGGCTCCATGGCAAACACCATGCCTGATTGGAGAACCATGTCAAAGTTCTTGGCCAGAACCGGCAATTCGTCGAGCTCTATTCCTATACCGTGGGCAATGAAACTTATCCTATCCTCATAGCCCATAAAATGGTCCTGGAAGCCGTTTTTTGCAGCTATATTGTAGGCAGTTTCAAAAAGGTCTTTTCCGTTAACACCCGGTTTAGCTGCCTCTGCTACTTTGTCCCTAATCTGCAGGGCAACATCATAGGCTTTGACAAGCTTGTCGGGTAACGATCCGATACAGAAAATTCTTGCTTGATCAACCATATAACCGTTGAGGTTTCCTACATAATCCACCATCACAGGTTCATTGCGGCCTATGACTTTAAACCCGGCACTTTGCGGATATGACGGGTTGAGCCCGGTACCACCGGTGGGGCCGTCAAAAAAGCTGGGGTATGATAAATTCCATCCTGACATCAAATGACCATAAAATAATTCTTGATTGAAACCTCTCATGCGAATGGCTCCCTGATGGCCATTAATTCTGTAAACAGACTCCAGCTTGCTCGCCAGTTCCACCTCGGTTATGCCTTCTTTCAAAACATTCGATATTTCTGAGAACATCAAGTTATTGAGGCGTGCTGTCTCCCTAAGCCTATCTATTTCATAAAGTGACTTTATCATCCTTGCCTTACGAATGATATTGGAAGCGTCAACAACTTCCAAAGGAGATAATGCACTTTGATATTTTAAGAATAATTTGGCCGGAAGCACATCCATCTCCAAGCCTATTCTTCCCTTACTACCTACTAAATTAATTATATTTTTAAACATATCCTTGGGATGTTGGGTAATTATATTGTCAAGAGCACTTTCCTCTTTTGCCCTTTTTAAACTTTTCCTCACAATTAAAACCGGCTCACCATGGGCGGGAATAAACAGATGGGCATTTTGACATGTGCCGCTGAAATAGAACAAATCTGCCTTCTGTAGTATTAATGCACCATCAATGTCTTTCTCCAAAAGGCTCTGCTGAAACCTGCTGATCCTGGAGGTCAATTCCTCCTTAGGGGTATAACGAATTTCGATATTAGGTAAATTCATGGCTTCAAACCTCCTTAATTCTTTTGAGATGAAATTTCCATATTACTTTATCATTTGATAGGGTATCTAACGATAAGGCAAAATTTTGTTAAAACTTATTTAACTTATTTACTTTGTTAACATCTTCTTACCGCACTATTTTGAGACTATAGGATGACATTTCATTTAACATTCTCACTATATCGGTTTATATTAATCACTTGATAGGTTAACTTTAGTCATAAGCTTGTAGGATTGATAGGTCATTTTGCGTCATAAATAAATTGAAAAATATTTAACATTTTGCGTAACCATTAATTTTGCATGTAGTCTGTTAACAGAAAGAAACCTATCCTCTGAGGATAGGTTTCTTAGAACTTGGATTTCTGCTCCCATATTTTAAGTATTCGCATAGCTATTTTTTCAGGTAAGGCACGTATCTCTCTCTCGTAGTAAGAAAGGTTTTGCCTGGTAATGCCTAGAACCTGGGCCAATTCGTTTTGGTTTAAACCATATTTGGTCCTAAACTCCCTTATTGCCTTGGGATTAACCTGTAGCTCCCTGTAATTCACTGTAATCACAGCCTGCAGTTGTGCATTCTCATTTTTTTGATTCGGTATTTTTATTTTTTCCTGAAATCAGATGACAATTTGACACTTAATGGAGTATCTAGCCAACTATTAAAATATCCTTTAATTCTATTAGGTGGTTCCAGGGCAGGGATATCCTCCAGCACTCCTATTTGCTGCAGCCGAACATGAGCCTTAATAAAAGCATCTACTGATTGCCCGGGATTACGGTAGTTGGCTGTTTTTCCGCAGAAATCAAGTATAGTTTGAGGTGAAGCACGAGGATACATCCCTTTTTTTCCGGCTGTTATACCAAGTAATATCCAGTACGTCCCTATCTTCTTAGTGAAAGCCTCATGGTAAGGGTCCAATCGAAGTAAAGCAGTACTGTAATAGCCTATCCAGCGTAAGCCGTCCGGGTTTAAAAAAGCTGCCAGGGCTTGGCCACAACGAAACCCGAAAGACTTCCACTCGTGTTTACCTCTTTTATAGCTTACGTCCACAATATCAAGCAGTCTATCGGGCCGTTCCCTACCAAAGGTCATTTTCCCGCGATTTTTATAATCCTGCCAGGTCATTGTTAATCTCAGGTCGGCAAGGAGTAACACATTTTCTTTTAAATCATTGATTAGCTTTTGCCTGCTGCCGTTACGCACCTTTACCGACCGGTATTCAGCGATTTCTTCCAGGCTTATTTGGGCAATGTCATAACCGGGATTTTTAAGCTGTGCTATCTTACTCAGTAGAATCAAATAAACATCTGCTGTTTCTACTGATAATTTTCTAACGGTATTCCTGAGAATTCCGGAGTATATAAAGTTCCAGCGGGGATTCATGTAGATTTTTTGGAGAGAGGTAGCTTTTTTTTAGGGCTTCCTCGGGCCAGAAAGGGTATCCTTTATATGGAGGGTCACAGAAGATGTTGATATATCCATCCTTTGATTCATAGTAGTAGTGCAGCCGGCCATAAGAATCCGATGTCCAGTGAAAATCAAGACCTCCCGCGTAAAGTGCGCGTAAAGTGCGCGCAAAGTGACATAAACAACCGGGTTTGTCGGGATTGGCATCTTAAGTTCAGGTATTGATAAACTTGCGCTTTTACCTTTTGAATCAGGATACATGAGAGTAACTCTCCTTTTTCATTGAGCTTTTACCGTTTTACCACGTCTGGCCTTTCCTCTCTAAGATATTACTGAAAACCCCCGGCAAAATAAGGTTTGTCTTCAATAATAACAGCGTTAATCTTTTCCGGATTTATCCCTTCGGGAAATGAAAGGGCGTAATAAACACCCTTTTATCAATCTTGCAAGCACTCAGGATGTTCGGTTGATAATACATCTTCATTATTTTGAAAAGATATAGACTTCTAAACAGAATAGAAAAGGATTACGGGCCAGGATAGATCGTAGAATCTATCAAAACCCCCTTCAGGCTTTTACTGGAGGTTTCGCCATATTTTCTCAATATCCTGTTTTCAAATTACATTTTTAGTGATATAAATCCTTCCATACGGGTCTGTAAAAGCCGGATTAAAGTCGCGAAATACCAGCGAATCATGGAAGCTAAAGAGGTTACAGGGTAGAGGGTATTCCAGGTTAACTAACCATGGTGATGGCTTGGGCCGCATTTGGTGGCACTGAGGCACGGTTATAAAATTTGTTACATTTTAGTCCCAGATTGCGGGTGAATACCTTTGATCAGTATGCAAAAGAGCTTATTCTGTTTAAATTCGGGACAAGTATTTTTAATGGGCAGGGGTGGCAGAATCAATAAATTCCTAAGGGCGATAGTCTTTAATAAAAGGGGGCTTAAGCACCCTTTCAATGTAAACCTTATATGTTTTAAGGTTTACAATGCTGTAAGAGTCTGGTAGAATTTTTAAAGGTTATTTATATCTTAATTGTAAACCTTGTTGTATTCATGGTTAACGATCTTCGGAAGAGAAAATAAAACGCAAGGAGGAAATAAAAAATGCGGGGTTTCTTTATTACCGGTACCGACACCGGTGTGGGGAAGACGGCCTGTACTGCGGGGCTGGCGGCCAACCTTAAACAAAGAGGGTTTGACGTGGGCATTATGAAACCCGTGCAGACAGGAAGTGAAAAAACCTGTAACGGCCTGGTTTCCGTTGACGCCCTGTTTACCATGATAGTGGCTGAAATAAGTGATCCCGTGGAATTGGTGAGCCCCTACCGGTTGGAACCGCCTCTGGCCCCATCCATAGCCGCCCAGATTTCCGGGGTTAATATTGAAGTACATAAAATAGACCATGCCTACCGGGAATTATGCAAGCGGCACCGGTTTATGCTGGTGGAAGGGGCCGGCGGAATCATGGTGCCGGTAACGGGCAGGTTTTTGATGGCTGACCTGGTAAAGATGCTTAACCTGCCGGTTTTGATTGTGGCTAGACCCGGCCTGGGGACGGTAAACCATACCCTGCTCACTATAGAATACGCTAAATCCAGGGACATTCAGGTGGCCGGAATTATCATCAACGGGCTCAATGAAAGTGAAGCCGGCCCGGCGGAGAAAACCAACCCGGGTTTAATTGAAGAGTTATCCGGAGTCCCGGTGGTGGGAATCATTCCTTATGATGCTGATTTAGATGTTGATACATATAAACCGGGCCGGATAACCGAACTGGTGGGGGCGGGAATCAATTGGGAAAAGATGTCCCTTCCCGGGCCCGAGGGGGATAACCATGGATGTAAGGGAAATTGAAGGCATAATCCCTCACCGTTACCCTTTCCTGCTGGTGGAAGGGATAAGTGAGCTAATACCCGGCAGCTGGGCCGTGGGACACAAACGGGTTTCCGCCGGCGAATTTTTCTTGCAGGACGGGCCGGGTGGCAAACAAGTATTACCCAGGGCACTGGTTTTGGAAGCCATGGCCCAGGTGGGGGCGGTGGCCTTTTTAAGTCACCCTCTGTACCGGGGCAAAAGCACCCTTCTGGCCGGAATTAACGAAGCTGCTTTTATGAGAGATGTGGCGGCAGGAGATGAAATCCGCCTGGAAGCCGAAGTAACGAAGATTAAAGGGAATATCGGCAAAAGAAAATGCCGGGCGCTGGTGAGAGATGTTTTAGTGGCCAAAGCAGATATTTTATTTGCCTTAATTTGAGTAAAAGATGGGGTGACCGGTAATGGAAAACCACTCTCAAGTGGCTCTGGTAACAGGTGGCGCCCGTGGTATAGGAGCGGCCATTGTACATAAGCTGGCCGCCGGCGGGTTTAATGTGGTCATAAATTATAAAAACAGCAGCCAGGCAGCTAATCAACTGGCACAGGAGGTTACCTCTCGGTATAAGATAAAGGCTTTACCCTGCCGGGCCGATGTTTTCCTTTCCGGTGATGTTGCGGAAATGATAAGCCGGGTTAAGGAAGAGTGGGGGCGCATAGATGTGCTGGTAAACAATGCCGGTATTGCCCGGGACGCCCTGCTGGCCAGGATGACGGAAGATGACTGGGATCAAGTGATAAACACCAACTTAAAAGGTGTCTTCAACTGTACTAAAGCCGTCCTGAAAACAATGCAGAAACAGTGCCGGGGGCGCGTAATCAACATAGCTTCGGTGGTGGGACAAAAAGGGCAAATGGGCCAGTCCAATTACGCCGCGGCAAAGGCCGGTGTTATTGCCTTCAGCAAGTCGCTGGCCCTGGAGCTAGCCCGCTGGGACATAAAGGTTAACGTGGTGGTTCCCTGTTTCACTGAAACCGACATGACCGCAAAACTGTCTGCCGGGGCCAGGGAAAGAATACTGGCACATATTCCCTCAGGCCGTCCCGGGAGCCCGCAGGATGTGGCTAACATGGTTAATTTCCTTACTTCCGAAGAGGCGGGCTATATTTCGGGCCAGGTCTTCAACGTTGACTGCCGGGTGGTGTAAGTAGCATATGCAAAACCGGGTGGTTGTGACCGGATTAGGGGTTATATCGCCCATTGGCACCGGTAAAAACAATTTCCGGACAGCCCTGGAAAAGGGGAAGGTGGGCGTAGATAAACTCACGCGGTTTGATGCTTCGGGGTATCGGACCGGCATAGCGGCAGAAGTTAAAGATTTTAAGGCAGATAAATATATGGATGCGGAAATGGCCGGCCGGATGCCCGGGTTCTGTCAATTTGCCCTGGGCGCCGCCTCCGAGGCTATTGCTGATGCCGGGCTGAACACGGAAAAAGAAGACCGGCAGCGAATGGGAGTGTTTATGGGAACCAGCAGGGGAGGGATAGCCGCCTTGGAGGAGTTTGAAACACAGGCGGGTTCTTTAGAAGACTTGCAACCCGGTTCTACAAGTACATATCCTTTTCTATATTGTTTCCCCAATGCCGCTACCTCCGTTGTTGCCGGTATGGCCGGTGCTCAGGGCCCTTCCGGTACGGTGATGGTGGCCTGCGCCTCGGGCAGCGCGGTTATCGGCAACGCATTTCGCGTTCTGCAGCGGGGAGATGCGGATGTAATCATAGCCGGGGGCACCGAAGCCCCCCTTTCACCGCTAATTTTTGCCGGTACCTGTGCCTCCAGGGCCATGTCCACCCTCAATGAAAGCCCGCAAAAGGCCAGCCGCCCCTTTGATAAAAACCGGGACGGCTATGTAATGGGCGAAGGGGCCGGAATGGTGGTGCTGGAAACACTACAGCACGCTCTAAACCGGGATGCAACCATATATGGTGAAATTACCGGGTATGGTTTAACCTGTGACGCCTACCATATTACTGCTCCCGACCCGGACGGCAGGGGAGGTGCCGGGGCCATGAGCCTTGCCCTTTCGGAGGGCGGAGTTTCGCCGGCGGATGTTGACTATTTAAATGCCCACGGAACATCCACACTACTGAACGACCGTAATGAAACACTCAGTATCAAGCAGGTTTTTGGTACTCATGCTTACTCCCTGCCGGTGAGTTCAACCAAATCAATGACCGGACACCTTTTGGGCGCGGCCGGGGCGGTGGAATTTATTGCCTGCCTGCTGGCCATGGAAAACAGCTTTATTCCCCCCACCGTTAATTATGAAACCCCAGACCTGGAATGCGACCTGGATTTTGTACCCAACCGGGCCCGAAAGTGTAATTTAAATCTTGTTATGTCCAATTCGCTGGGTTTTGGGGGGCATAATGCCAGCTTATTGATTAAAAAATATGTAGATTAAACAAGGGAGGTTTACCTGTGTATAATTTTAAACCGGAACAGATAGAACAATGGGACAAGCAGTATGTGTGGCACCCTTTTACGCAAATGAATGAGTGGAAAAAGGAAAAACCCCTGATAACCGAAAGCGGGGAAGGAAGTTATCTCTATGATATAGAGGGGAAGAAATACCTGGACGGTATTTCTTCCCTGTGGGTTACTGTACACGGCCACCGAAAAGAAGAAATAAACCGGGCCATTAAAGACCAACTGGATAAACTGGCCCATAGTACACTGTTGGGTCAGGCTAATGTTCCGTCAACGCTGTTGGCCAAAAAATTAGTGGAAATAACACCAAAAGGCCTAAACAAGGTGTTTTATTCGGAAAGCGGCTCCACCGCGGTGGAGATCGGCCTGAAGATAGCCTACCAGTACTGGCAGCAAAAAGGGGAAGAAAAATATAAGTCCAAGCGCAAATTTATATCCCTGGTAAATGCATACCACGGTGATACTGTGGGCTCGGTCAGCGTAGGCGGTATCGATCTCTTCCATAAAATATTCGCCGGGCTGCTGTTCGAAACTGTGAGCGCTCCGGCCCCCCACTGTTACCGCTGCCCGCTAAACCTGAGCAGGGAAACCTGCTCCATGGATTGCCTTAAAGAGATGGAGTCCCTGCTGGCCCGCCACCAGCATGAAATAGCGGGCGTGGTGGTGGAGCCCCTGGTGCAGGGTGCGGCCGGTATGGTGGTGGCGCCGGAAGGTTACCTGGCCAAAGTGCGGGAACTCTGTACCCGCTATAATGTTTTGCTTATTGCCGATGAAGTGGCGGTGGGCTTTGGGCGTACCGGTAAAATGTTTGCCTGTGAACATGAAAATGTAGAGCCGGATATAATGTGCCTGGCCAAGGGAATAACCGGCGGCTACCTGCCCCTGGCGGCCACCATGGCTACTGATGAAGTATATAATGCATTCCTGGGTAGTATAGATGAGTTTAAAACCTTTTTCCACGGCCATACCTATACAGGGAATCCGCTGGGAAGCGCCGCTGCTCTGGCCAACCTGGAATTGTTTGAGCAAAATAAACTAATTGATGCTCTGCAGGAAAAGATTTTGTTCTTAACTGAAGGTCTGAAAAAATTTAACCAGCTTCATCATGTTGGTGACGTGCGGCAAAAGGGTATGATGGTGGGAATTGAAATTGTCGAAAACACAGAAACCAAGGAACCTTTCCCGGCTAAATACAATATTCCCCACCGGATCGTTTTGGAAGCCCGGAAAAATGGCTTGATCATTAGGCCCCTGGGGAATGTAATGATACTTATGCCCATCCTTTCCATGAGCCTTTCAGAATTAGGAGAAGTCCTGGACATTACTTATGCAGCTGTCAGGAAGGTAACCGGGGAGGAAGACCCGTGCTAAAAACAATAAAAGAAAAGATAGCCAGGGGCATTCCCGTAGATAAAGATGAAGCAATTAGTCTTAATCAATTGGAAGGGAAAGAAATCTATGAACTCATAACCCTTGCCGGAGGGGTAACCCGTCAGTTCTTTCCCCATAATGAAGTGGAACTATGTTCCATTATCAATGCCCGGTCGGGCAGCTGCAGCGAAAATTGTGCTTTTTGTGCCCAGTCGGCCCATCACAAAACCGAGGTGCAGACGTACCCCATGTTGCAGCCGGAAGAGATACTCCGCACCGCCGTTAAGGTAGAGGAATCAGGCGTAAAAAGGTTTTCCATTGTTACCAGCGGCAGGGGTATCTCCCACCGTGACCTGGAAACCGTGCTGGAAACTCTTCTGCTCCTGCGGCGGGAAACTGGCCTGGATTTGTGCGCATCCCTGGGTATTATTGATGAAAAAAAGGCGGCCATGCTTGTAGAAGCGGGACTAACCAATTACCACCACAACCTGGAAACGTGTTCCGGCTATTTTAAACAGATTTGTACTACACATACTTATGAGGAAAGGGTGCAGACCATATCAGTGGCCCAAAAAGCAGGTTTGAGGGTCTGCGCCGGGGGAATAATGGGCCTGGGTGAATCCCCGCAGCACCAGGTGGAAATGGCCTTGGAATTACAAGAGCTTAATATTGACTCGGTACCTTTGAATTTTCTCAATCCCATCCCCGGGACGTCGCTCCAAAACCAAAGGGCACTGTCTCCCCTACAAATATTGAGGGCCATAGCTATATTTCGCCTGGTGCTTCCCAAGGCGGTAATTCGCCTCTGCGGCGGCAGAAAAGAGGGACTGCGCCGCCTGCAGCCCCTTGCTATTTTAGCCGGGGCAAACGGTCTTATGGTAGGCGATTACCTAACCACCCGCGGCAGTGCCATACAGGAAGACTTTTCAATGCTGCGCGATCTGGGGTTTGTTGACGGGTGAAAGGTCAAGCAATCATCGTTCCGTTGTTCAGCATTTGTTTACAGAAAAAGCCACTCTGGAAAATGAGTGGCTTTTTCTGTCTTTCAATGCAGGATTTGGCTAATTTTTTGTCGAAAACGGAAACCATTGCTATTATTAATATAATATATTATGGGAAATGGCACTCAAGGAAAATCTAATGGAGGATAAAGGTATGAAAGTAAAATTTGTTCATACAAATATCGTCGCGAAAGATTGGGAAAAACTTGCTGAGTTTTATATTCATGTTTTTGGGTGTAAACCAGTGTATCCGGAACGAGATCTTACAGGTGAATGGATTGATCAAGTCACAAACGTCAAAGATGTTCACATACGGGGCATACATCTTCGTTTGCCGGGATATGCGGACGGTCCGACTTTAGAGATATTTCAATACAACCAGCAGATTGAACCCAATGAGCTACCTGCGATAAATAAACCCGGATTTGCTCATATAGCTTTCTTAGTTGAGGATGTCCAATTCTTCTACAGTAAAATATTAAAAAATGGCGGCAGCAAATTAGGAGAGTTAGTTGAGAAAGAAATCGAAGGTGTTGGCGTTTTGACAGTTATTTATGCAAGAGACCCTGAGGAGAATATTATTGAGATACAAAATTGGAAATAAGGTTGAAGTCGCTTCGCTTATTACTATGGTTAGGAACCGAGGATTCACTGTGCAGGTGCAATTTAGCAAGTTATTGTACGGAGGAAGTTAAGATATATGAGAGATATGCAGTTTTTTACCGAAAAGAATAATATGCGAAAAGACAGAACGGTTTCCTCGCTCACACTGATCCCGGCGGGCTTGGCCATAGTTGCGGTGACATATGGATTCGCACGGTATGCCTATGGGCTGTTTCTTCCCGACATTCAAAGCGACCTTGGTCTTTCCACTCAGGTCATGGGATTAATCGCTAGCAGCTCCTGTGTAGGCTACCTGGCTGCCACGTTGCTCGGCTCTGTGATTTCCGGAGTGGTGGGGCCGCGCCTGCCGGTAGTGCTTGGAGGGCTTGCAGCTGCTGGAGGTATGTCAATTATGGCATTCAGCCAGGGGCCGCTGGAACTTGCCATAGGCGTTATACTGGCCGGGGCAAGTCCAGGACTGGCTTATCCGCCTCTCTCCGATGCTATCATGCGCCTGATCGTTGAACCTAAGCAAAACCGTACTTATGCGGTGATCAACTCTGGCACCAGCTTTGGTGTAATGATCTCAGGACCTGCAGCCTTGCTGGCTGGAACTGAGTGGCGTTTTGCCTGGATGGGTTTTGCTGTGATTGCGGTGGTGGCTACGGCTTGGATTGCGGTGCTCATGCCTACCGGTCGCTATAAAAGTAACGATTATATTGAAATGCCCAAAGTGAGCTGGCGTTGGTTGGTAGGTACAAAGTCCACTCGATTGTTCATTGCAGCTACGCTTTTTGGCGTTTTCACCGCCGTTTATTGGACCTTTGCGGTAGATTTGCTGGTAAGCGCAGGCGGCCTACCGAAGGCTTGGTCCCAGTTGTTTTGGATCGTAATCGGCGCAAGCGGTCTCTTAGGGGGCGTGGCCGGTGACTTGGTAAGGCAGTTCGGGTTGATGCGAATATTTCGTGGGGCGGTGGTGATAATGGCGTTGGCCATGGCTGTTCTGGCTGTTAAACCAGGAGCGTTGTTTACGGCTATGCTTTCGGCGATGGCATTCGGAGGGTCGTTTATTCTGATTGCCGGGCTTTTCGGAATCTGGAGCGTTAACGTTTTCAACGAACGTCCCTCTGCAGGCTTTGGCGCGACCTTTTTCCTGATCTCCGTTGGGCAGCTTGTTGGACCGACACTGGCGGGTCTGATCGCGGGTAGGCATGGATTGGTGCCAGTATTTTTCCTCGCCTCTGTCCTTACTCTCTCCATTTCGTTTCTCAGCCCCTATCGCGATATCCACAGCATGGTACAAACCCATACCACTGATACAGAAAAAACCGAAGCATTTTAAGTGGGATCCCTTTCTTAATAGCTTGGTTATGTTTAGAAAGTGAAGGTATTATTGATACCATGATTGGATTTATGAAAAATCAAATGAATTTAACAGTTTTGTAACATAAGTATGTTATGATAAAAAATAATACAAAACCAAGTGCAATGGTTCCAAAAATTTTATTAGGTAGCTCTTATCAAGAGTGGTGGAGGGAAAGGCCCTATGAAACCCGGCAACCCGTCCGGTACTATAACCGGATATGGTGCTAATTCCTTCAGGGCAAGTTTGTCCTGGCAGATGAGCGGTTGTTAATAATAATTAACCCTTTCCATCTGTGAAGGGGTTAATTTTTTTATAATATTATTCATTGTAAGGAGGAAAATAATGGCAGATAGAAAGTGGAGTTTTGAAACATTGGCGTTGCATGCCGGTTACCAGCCGGATAGTGAAACACTTTCCCGGGCAGTACCTGTTTATCAAACCACATCTTATATTTTTCGTGATTCAGAGCACGCGGCAAATCTGTTTGCTTTAAAAGAAGAGGGCAATATTTACAGCCGCATTGGCAACCCGACCGTTGAAGTACTGGAAAAGCGTTTGGCCGCACTGGAAGGAGGCGTAGGAGCGCTCGCCCTCTCCTCCGGTCATGCTGCCATTTATACCGCAATATTGAATATTGCATCGGCCGGTGATGAGATTGTTTCCTCAAGCAGCATTTACGGGGGAACGTTTAACTTATTTAACCATACGCTGCCCCGCCTGGGTATAAAAGTGCACTTTGTGGATCCAGACCGGCCCGAAAACTTCCGCAAGGCCATCTCTGATAAGACAAAAGCCATCTTTGCGGAAACCATCGGCAATCCCGGGTGTGATGTGCTGGATATGCAAGGGGTTGGTAAAGTGGCCCATGAAGCAGGCATACCGCTCATCGTCGACAGTACTTTTACAACCCCGTTTTTATGCCGCCCGTTTGAATTCGGCGCGGACATTGTTATTCATTCCATGACTAAATTTATTGGTGGCCATGGTACAAGCATGGGCGGCATCATAATAGATTCAGGAAATTTTGACTGGACACAAAACTATAAATTTCCGGGATTAACTGAACCCGACCCCAGTTACCATGGAATTTCATATGCAAAAGAAATGGGCCCGGCGGCATTTGTCGGCAAGGCCAGAGTACAGCTTTTGAGGGATATAGGCGCTTGTTTAAGCCCCTTTAATGCCTTTTTGATACTTCAGGGTATGGAAACTCTTTCTTTAAGAATGGAACGACACGTAAGCAATGCGCAACAAGTGGCTAACTTTTTAGAAAACCACTCCCGGGTTAACTGGGTTTCTTATCCAGGACTCAGTAGTCACCCATCCTATGCATTGGTAAAAAAATATCTGCCCAGGGGCGCCGGGGCGATAATGACATTTGGCATTAAAGGCGGTTTGGAAGTCGGCAAAAGATTCATAGAAAACTTGCTGATTTTCTCCCACCTGGCTAATGTGGGTGATGCAAAATCTCTGGTAATACACCCGGCTTCAACCACCCACAGTCAACTATCAGAAGAAGAGCTGCTAAAGGCCGGTGTCTCTCCGGATATGGTGCGCCTCTCTATTGGCCTGGAAAGCATCGATGATTTATTGGAAGACCTTGACCAAGCCCTTGGAACCCCAGATTTATAATAGTAATTTTCAAAAAATGATCCTTGCATGAAGTAAGGAGATACCGGTTTTTATACTGACCTAAGGGGATGTTTTTATGCCAATTAAAATACCTGATAATCTTCCTGCAGTGGAAATCCTCAATGGAGAGAATATATTTGTAATGAACGAAACCCGTGCTGTTCACCAGGATATTCGGCCGCTAAGAATTTTAATACTAAACTTAATGCCAACGAAAATAATTACAGAAACACAATTGTTAAGATTGCTCGGCAACACTCCCTTGCAAGTTGAAACAGAGCTTTTGCGAACCAAAACACGTGACTCTAAAAACACTCCCGAAGAACACTTGGCTGTTTTTTACAAAACTTTTGAAGAAGTAAAAAAGGAAAAGTTCGATGGCCTTGTTATTACAGGAGCACCGGTGGAACACTTTGAATTTCACCAAGTGGATTATTGGGATGAATTGAAAGAAATAATGGAATGGTCAAAACAAAATGTAACCTCAACTTTTTACATTTGTTGGGCGGCCCAGGCCGGACTTTATTATCACTTTGGTATTCCCAAGTATAAATTGAAACAAAAGCTCTTTGGTGTGTTCAAACATCATGTCAATAAAAGAAATGTCAAGCTCCTGCGGGGTTTCGACGATGAATTTTATGTTCCGCATTCCCGGTACTCGGAAGTACGCCGGGAAGATATTGAAAAAGTTCCAGAACTGGAAATACTTTCAGAATCTGATGAAGCGGGTATTTACCTGGTGGCCGCAAAAAACCGCCGGATGTTTTTTATAACCGGGCATTCTGAATATGACCTTCTAACTTTAAAAAAAGAATACGAACGGGATATGCAAAAAGGAATTAAAATTTCGGTGCCGCAAAATTATTTCCCTAATGATGATCCACAAAGTACTCCGGTGGCTAAATGGAGAGGGCACGCCCATTTACTGTTTTCCAACTGGTTAAACTACTATGTCTATCAAGAAACACCATACAATTTAAAGCAAGTGAACTCGTTCAGCTAAAGCTGAACGAGTTCACTTGCAGACTATTTAGCTTTATGCCCTTTTACCGGGATATTAGAAGGCTATTTATATTGATCACTATACTGATAATAAGTGTTGTGATAAAATAAGCCCAAGAAGATTGATAAGGGGTGGTAACCATAGAAGAGTTCAGGGTGGAAGAGAGTCTTGGACACCTGGCGGCCAAGGTGCACCAGATTTTTTCAGCCCAGTTTAAAAAGGAGCTTGCCGATTACAATATTACGCCTCCCCAGTTCGGAACTTTGGCATTTTTGTGGAGGCATGACGGTATCAGTCAGATCCAACTTGCCAACAAAATGCATAAGGACAGGACCACCACCAGCGGGATAATTGACCGCCTGGAAAAGGAAGGCCTAGTCACAAGACAGGGGAGCCCTGATGACCGGCGCTCTCATATGGTGTTTGTTACCGATAAGGGATACAGGATAAGGCCCGCCCTGGAGGGGCTGGCGTTACAAGTAATACTTGAGGTTACACATATGTTAACCGGCGAAGAGCGGGAGATACTACGTCTGCTGCTGAAGAAGGTATATGATAATGCACCGCACGAAGGAGAGGTTTGAAAAGTTTATATAGTGCCTCTCTATTTTTATGAATGCCGGGAGGGTTACTATGAGTCAAGAAGCTTCTTTAAAGAGATATACACTGCTTGTGGCCGCCATGGCCTCTTTTCTGACGCCCTTTATGGGTAGCGCTGTAAACCTTGCCATACCGTCCATAGGTCATCAATTTAGTAGTAGTGCCTATCTTTTAAGCTGGGTGGCCACCAGTTACATTTTGGCCGCGGCCGCCTTTTTGGTACCTATCGGTAGGCTGGCTGACATTGTTGGGAGGAAAAAGGTTTTCATTGCTGGAATCTCGTTTTTCGCACTGGCTTCAGTATTATGCGGTCTAGCCTGGTCGGTGGAGGCGCTGATAGTTTTTAGAGCGGTACAGGGTATAGCCAGTGCCATGATTTTCGGCACATCCATGGCCATTCTGACCTCTGTTTTTCCACCTCAGGAAAGGGGAAAGGTGTTGGGGATTACTGTGGCCTCGGTGTATATTGGGTTATCACTGGGGCCGGTGCTCGGCGGTTTTCTAAATCATAACCTGGGCTGGCAATCTATTTTTTATTTCACTGCTTTGATAGCGGTGCTGGCAGTGCTCTTTACTTTGGCCCGGCTAAAAGGGGAGTGGGCCGGTGCCCAGGGAGAAAAATATGATTTTGGCGGTGCTGCTCTTTATGCCGTCGGATTGGTGGCCCTTATGTACGGAGTATCTTCGGTGACTGCGTCCCACTGGGCTAAATACTCATTATTGCTGGGCCTTGTGATGTTGGTGCTGTTCATAAGACATCAGCTAAAAGTGGAGCACCCACTGTTGCATTTAAAGCTGTTCAGTAAAAATGCTACCTTTGCCTTTTCCAATTTGGCGGCCTTTATTAATTATAGTGCCACTTTTGGTGTGGCTTTTTTGCTTTCCCTTTACCTGCAGGTAGTGTTAGGGTTCAATTCGCAAACCGCAGGTTTTATGCTTCTTTCCCAGCCGGTTTTGATGGCCCTTTTGTCACCCTTTGCGGGTACCCTCTCAGATAGGATTCAGCCGAGGGTGGTGGCATCCCTGGGTATGGCAGTTACTGCGCTGGCCCTGTTCATATTCTGTTTTCTATCCATGCAAACACCGCTGTGGCTGGTGGTGGCGAACCTTGCTCTCCTGGGTTCCGGGCTGGCACTTTTTTCCTCTCCCAACACCAACGCAGTGATGGGCTCGGTGGAAAAGAAATTTTTAGGGGTTGCTTCTTCCACTATCGGTACCATGAGACTCACCGGCCAGGCTGTTAGCATGGCCGTGGTAACACTGATACTTGCCCTTTACGTGGGGAATGTGGAACTGAGTCAGGCACCTGCTGATATGTTGGTAAAAGGCACCAGGACATCAATGTTGGTGTTCGCAGCCACCTGCATCGGTGGTGTTTTCGCGTCCCTGGCCAGGGGAAATATGAGGAAGCAAGGAGACGGTTCGTTTGCTTCCAAAGGTTAATAAGTTTGGGGTCTGACCCCCAACTTATTAACTTATTCTGGAGAGGTGGAACGCCCTCTATGAAGAAAAAGGTAGTGGAAAGCACATGGAGGCAAGTGAGAACCGTCCCCACTTGCTACTAATTGCCGTTAACTTGGGTTGCCAGATCCAGTATTCGGGCCATGGTTTGTTCCCTTCTGGTGTTGATGGCCTCGAAATCCATGTAAGGTACATAGTATTTTTCCATTTCGTCGTGTTCCTGCTTAGCCTGAGAAATGAATCGGATGGCTTGCTCCATGCTCTGGCGGTACATTTCCCGAGCCACCTTTTTCTCGGTAAGAAATTTTTCATTAATGATGGCGTTTACGAACTCAGTTGTGTCAACAACGATATCCCCGTTAAAAGGTTTGAAATAATGAGGTTCTACAGCATTGATCACCGCTATTCCGATGTCCGGTATTAACAGGTGGTCCACAAGTGTCGGATCCAGGGCGCAGTGATATGCTTCCACATTATGTCCTCTCATTAATGCTGCTTCCATGAGACGGCGTACTAATGTATTTTTGCCGGTGCCGTCATCGCCGTTAATGATGTAGCGTTTTTCTACATCACTAACTATGCTGTCCAGGTGACTGTCCGGCCCCTTGGGGGTAATGGCGGTGGCGAATAAATGCCTGGCTTTGGGGCTGTCGGTCTGACGGGGCTTACCTTCAAATATTTGGTGAGTGAGTTCCAAAACCTTTTTATCCAGGGCCCCCACATCTAGGGCGCCGGTATCCCGGTAATAGGACTTTACTTCGTCCAGGAATATTTTTGCCGCACCCAGGTAGGAATAGGCGCGCTTGAAAAGTCTTCCCACTTCCTTATTGGTGGCCAAAATTTCTTTTTTGTTGGCTCTTAGACCTTCTTCGTTCCAGTGGTCGCCTAGATGTATTATTACATCCACGGCGCCCGGGTTTTTGGGATCTACTACGTGGAGGGTCGTTCTGCTAGCCAAACATGTTGTAACCCTAGTATTGGTGCGGGGGGGCGACACGAGCGATAAAATGAAGGACGCCAATACCATCGATGGGGGAACCGCCAAATATACTGAACCATCCTTAAAAGACTTAGAACAGGCAGTTGAAAAATTATCGTGGGAGTAGTCCGTGAGTTTTCAAGTAAGCCCTAATGACTGTTAAGACAAACTCGGTATGGTTTTCTCCCAGGTTATTCACTACGTGTAAAAGGTGCATTAACTCAGAAGGAAGATTCTCTACTAAGTTATCCATCAATAAGTAGTATGGTTCAATACCAAGGGAATCGGCAACTCTTTCAATTATCTCAATGGATGGGTTTTTTTCTCCTCGTTCAAGGTATCCCAAATATGCAGCGGTAAAACCCGCACGATGTGCCACCATTTTTTGAGTTAATTCTTGTTTTTCTCTGTAATAACGAATGTTTTTTCCAATTATTTCTTTTAACATTTAACTCATCTCTTCTATTAAAAATATTTAAACTCACAGTTGTATTTAATGTTGAAATATGTATACCCATAGTTGTATAATGTGTTAGATTGTTAAATTTCTGTTTTAATAAAGGCGAACTATATCGAAAGAGTAGGGCGCAAAGCCATGGGTCTAAAGCGCTTTAAACGGTGCCATGATTGCCAGGTTGCGGGAGAAACGGTTGTTCTGAGTTTTTTGGGTATTTTTCCCCCTTCTTTCGAAGTTTATGCCAAGGTGAGGTACAGTGGGGGTTATAATAATTGAATTTGGAAACCGCAAAGTCTTTTGTGAACACATTTCCCAGAGATTTGCAAGTTCATTCATATAATGTTTGCAATATAGCTACCGGAATAGCGAGGTATTCTGGTTACAGAGAAGATCAAATTTATATTCTGTCAATTGGTTCGTTGATTCACGATGTAGGTAAATGCTGTATTGACCCTGGAATAATTAATAAACCAGGTAAACTTACAGAAAAAGAATTTGAGCTTGTAAAACAGCATACTTTTTTAGGCGCGGATATGATTAGACAATATGATGACAGCCACAAATATGAACCTATTATTTTATACCACCACGAACGGTGGGACGGAAAGGGTTATTATGGCCTTTTTCAAGAAGAAATACCGGCATTTGCCCAAATTGTAAGCATTGCCGACGCGTTCGATGCAATGACGAGTATTCGCCCTTATCAAATGCCCAAGAGTTTAACCGGAGCTCTTAGAGAACTAAGTAATAGCAGAGGCACTCAGTTTGCGCCGGAATTAGTTGACATATTTGAAAAGTACATCTTAGATTCATTGAAATTCAAAGAAAACTATATCCGGTAACAGTTATGTTTTATATCTATAATAAAAGGAGATAGACGGTGGATAAAGAGGTAATAGTATGAAAAATGGCCGGGGAAAAAGTCCTACTAAACGCAAAGTAGGCCTGCATATACACTTTTCAGAGTTTGACCTCCCCCCAATGCAGGACGTACTATTAGTAGGGCGACGTGCGCCTATTGGACCTGAGGCAGTGCGTAGAATGGTGGATGCTCTGGCACCGGGGCAGTATGATGTCATACTGGTTGATCATACATACATTGAAGCAGTAGCTGTTAAAACGACTCTTTTTAACTGGATTTCTCGTGAAGATTTAATAAGCACGTTAGTTGAAGAAGGTAACAAAATAAGTAATGAAAACTCAATAATCAAGGCACAGTTAGATGTTACTATGTCCGTATTTAAGGAAGTTGAGCTTTATAATGTATAAAGTTAGAGATATGATGACCAGTCCCGTAAATACAATTAGTCTGGGGGCAAGTGTTTCGCAGGCAGCAGATTTTATGAAAAAAAATAACCTTGGTGGATTACCGGTTGTTGAAGACAACAAGTTGGTTGGAATTATTACGTCCAGAGATGTCCGAATAAATCACCCGAACCGAATTGTGGCTGATGCCATGACTAAACCGGTAATATGTTGCTCCCCGAATAGTACAACATGGGACGCTGCAGCTTTAATGGATGAGTACAAAATCGAACGATTGCCCGTAGTAGAGCAGGATAAAGTTGTCGGGATAATAACCGAGGTTCAAATGGTAAAGCATATCAGCCGCCTTTATGACCCCTTAACCGAAACGTTTAATTCCGAATATATATATCAGGTTGCATTTAATCTTTTAGAACTTGGACATAAAATATCAGTAATTTTACTGGATGTGGATGATTTTGGTGAGATGAACAAAAGATGGGGCCATGTTTATGGTGATAAGTGTCTAAAAAAAATTGCCTCAGTATTAAAGAGCGTAACCAATAGCAAAAACGATTTTTTTTGTAGGTACGGTGGGGATGAATTTGTAATTGTTACACTCAGAAATTCTGAAGAAGCCATGGTAATGGCAAAAGAAGTATTGGATAAAATCTCAAAAATAAAATTGGAGTATGACCTCTCCATTACTGTTTCAGCAGGGATAAGTGAATTTCGGGAAAAAATACATAAAACTGAAGGTGACTATTATGATGCGACGCAATGCCTTATAAACGAGGCAAGCCTTGCCTCTACAAAAGCAAAAAGACATAAAACAAGAATATGTTTTAATATAGGAGCATAATTTCAAAAAGCTATTAACTAACCCCTTCACACCCACCTGTGGGTGTTTTTTGTGGTAGAGGTCCCGGATTTTATATGAATCCGGGGTCTTTTCTTATTATGAATTGTATTTTAAAAATCTTTAGTTTTAGGACAATCATTGGGAAGCGTAGAATTTACGGAAAGATATTATGCGAGGGGTGTCCATTTTGAAAAATAAACTGGGAACCAAATACAAGGTTGTAGTCAATTATGCCGGCAAAGATGAGGGCCGTGAGGTACTATCTGAAGCGAGGAGGTATATCTATAATCGCCTGGTAGAAAAGTTGCACAAAGAAAAAGGAGGGACTATAGCTAAACGTTGTTAGCTATCATTTATATACGCGTATCTACCGAAGAACAGGTAAAGCATGGATATAGCTTATCAGGACAGGAGGAAGCTTGTCTTGAAAAGGCTAAAGAAATCGGTGCCGGTACTCTAATCTTTAAAGATGAAGGTATTACGGGAGCAGTATTAGAGCGGCCAGGGCTGCAGGGTGCATTAGAGGCCTGCAAAAACCCTGATTGCAAACACTTTATTGTTTATGACCCTGACCGCCTTTCTCGTAAACTGGCCCACCAGCTAATGTTAGTTGATACTATTGAAAAAGCAGGTTGCCAGCTTGAATTCGTCAATTTTGAATGGACAGACACTCCTGAAGGACGTCTTTTTTACAGCTTGCGAGGGGCTATAGCAGAATATGAAAGAGAAAAATTCAAAGTTCGCTCTAAGTTTGGAAAATTATCTAAGGCACGCAGCGGCTTATTGACCCATAACCCCAGGATATACGGTTATCGTTATCTATCGGAGAAAAGCAGCCTGGAAATAAATGAAGAAACCGCTGCAATTTACAATCGTATGGTTGAAATGGCTTTGTCAGGGGCTTTGCCCGAGGAAATTTCACTTCGTTTGAATGATCTAAAGGTGCCGGGGCCAGAGGGGGGAAATGGTACAGACAAACAGTTAGGAGAATATTAAGGAATTTTTCCTATACAGGCACACTTTATCTTAATAGATATCTTGCAGAAGGAGTAAAGACTGCCCGTACTACCGGTCAGTCTTTAAGCTACCGGCTGCGCTCTAAAGAAGAATGGATTGCTGTTTCCATTCCCCCTCTTATTACACTTGAAAAGTGGGAAACCATTCAGTTGTTATTAAACTCCAAAAAAGGCAAGCGTGGTAGTAAAGTCTATAATTATCCTCTCTCCGGTCTTTTGTACTGTGGCCAATGTGGTTCTTTAATGCATGGCAATAATTCAAGGAACTCGACAGGGAAAATGTACCGGTATTATGTGTGTTCAAAAAAGTATGGTCAGTCAGATAGGAAGAAAATGATCAAATGTAATATGCTTTCATTTAATTGTATCCAGGTTGAAGAAATAGTTTGGGATAAGGTATCTGAATGGCTTAAAGATCCTGAAGCGATGGTGAGAGATTCCCAAGATGTAACTCATATAAGGGCTTATGAAAAGGAAAGGGTAATGCTGCTGAACCAGTTGAAAAGCTTAAGCAAAGAAAAAGAAAGGATTTTCACAGCATTTAGGAAGGGGGTAGTGGAGCTGGACGAGTTTGAAAAAGCCTCTAAAGATATAAATGATAGCCGAAAAAACTCTGAAGATAGGCTTTTAGAAATTGATCAAAAGCTTGAAGTTAATGAGCAGCTGGAAGGTGGTTTAATTAGGTTAAAGGAACTTGCTGTGCAAGTAGTAAGTAAGTTAGAGTCCCTGGACAATGAAGAACGTTCGCATGTCACCAGACTGTTGGTCAAGAAGATTACCATCTTTCCTGATAATGAAATTGTGATTGAGGCCGCCTTTGGTGGTGTTGATTAGTGTTATGAAAGGGTTATCCTATTTAATGATTCAACAAGGCAATTTCAATCATTGAGTAATTGTTGCGCCTTTAGAAAGTCTTGACAGGCTTCTTTCTGTAATAATTTGAAGCCAATTATTGATAACAGCCTCAACTTCTCTGATAATATTATTAGACAATGTATTATTTTCCCAGAGTGTTATAAATTCCTTAACAATATACCCGTCAAACTGAGACCAAGAATGTTTTTCTAATTCTGTTATTGCCTTATTGATTGTTTTGTTCTTAGAATAATTTCTTTTTTCAAAAACCATAGCATCAAAGCTATCGACTATGGCTATTATTCTTCCCTCTAAACTAATATCTTCACCCTTTAAACCACGGGGATACCCTTTACCATCGAATCTTTCATGGTGGTCTCTTATAAAAACTGCTGCTTCAGCTTGGTTGAAAATATTTCTTGCAATTATATTTCCCATATGACTATGAGAATGTATAATAATGTACTCTGTGGAAGTAAGTGCACTTGGCTTGAAAAGAATTTCTTTTGATATTCCAAGTTTACCTACGTCATGCAGTAACGCTGCCAGAGTCAAAGTATCATTCTCCTCAACTTTTAGGCATTTACCGAGTTGCGATGTCATGAACATAACTCGCCAGGAATGTGGCATAATTACATCTAATACCTCTGAAGAACAATCAATCCTGTTATATATTTTTTCAACTATGTTTAATTTTTCAAGCAAAAATTGTGAAGACGTTCTCATTCTCTCCTCCCCTACCTTTATTTATTAAGCAAACCCACTTATTGCTGCTAAAAAATCAAATTCAAGAATTTTTTAACTAATTCCGGGTCAAATTGAGCCCCAGCCTCTCTTCTTAGTTCATCTAAAGCTTCCACTTTGGAAATACTCTTTTTATATGGTCGCCCATGGGTCATCACGTCAAAGGCATCCACTATGGCAATAATTCTTGAATGAAGTGGTATTTCATTTCCTTTTTGCCCCTGGGGATATCCAGTTCCATCCCAGCGTTCATGGTGCGACAAAATAGCTTCGGCTATATGTGACAGCTCGAAAGACGCCTGAGCAATACGAAAACCTATTTCAGGATGTTTCTTCATGGTTGCCCACTCTTTATAAGTAAGTTTGCCGGGTTTTTTCAAAATTTGGTCAGGTATTGCTACCTTACCTATGTCATGCAATGATGCTAAAAGGGATAACTCGTCCAATTCATTACTCGATAGACCAAGGGCTTGTCCCATACTCTTACTAAGCAGCCTCAAGCGCTCGGCGTGTTCTTCTGTTTCATGTGTTTTTTCCTTTAAAGTACGCTGTAAAGAATAAATAATAGCACTACGACTACTTTTTCTTTCAGTAAGCTTGTTGCGATACATACGGTCCTCTGCTTGAGCAATAACCGTTTCAACTTTCTGTAAAACATCTTCCTTGGAGGCAATGCCCAAAGCGATACTTGGTTTGATCGGTTTTTTAGCCGCCTTTTGACAGGATTGGTTTATGCGACAACCAATCTGCACAGCAATGTCATTGTTAGTTTGTGGTAAGAGAATTGCAAATTCATCCCCACCCCAGCGACAAATGATATCTTCTTTCCTGCAGGAATCCTTTATAATCTGAGCTATGTTTGCTAAAAGTTCGTCACCTTTATTGTGTCCAAACGCATCATTAGTCAACTTAAGGCCATTGACATCCGCGATTATTATGCTCAGAGGTAGTTGCCTTGGAGTATTTAAACGTTTTAGTTCTTCTTCAAAAAAGGTCCGGTTGTGCAAGCCTGTTAATTTGTCATGAAAACTTAGGTATCTAATTCGTTCTTCTACTCTTTTTTGTTCCGTAATATCTAAGAGGGAAATTATTTTTTCCCTCGTGCGGGGCATCATTTCAAGCATAGCAAAAACATCTCTTTCGTTCCCATCCCTGCGGCAAAATTTAAACTCATAGTTGCCAGGGGATAAATCGTTTCCTGAAACAAATTCTGGCCAGCTTCTTATTCCCTCCAGTTCAGCTTTGGTATAACCTGAAAGTTGCTGAAACTTTGTATTTGTCAAAGACAATGTCAAATCCTCTTCAATTATTACAGTGGCAGTCCCGGTGTTTTCAAAAACCGCGCGGTATCTTTCCTCAGACGCTTGAAGTGCTTCCATTGTTTGCTTACGTTCTATAGCATGGTGGATAGTTCGTATTAACATATTAGAATTAATTTGGTTTTTAGAAAGATAATCTTGGGCTCCATGACTTATGGCATCAATTGCGATATCCTCATCATCCAGGCCAGTTAATACCACAATAGGAATATCAGGTTTGGTTGAAGTTACTTTCTTTATGGTTTCCAATCCTCTGCTATCAGGCAAAGAAAGATCTAGTAGGAGTACATCATATTTTTCTGCCGCCATGCAATTTAACCCAATAATAGGCTGTCTACGCAATCCAGATGCACCGTGCAATGCTTGCTATCGGAAAACATCTCTCTTATAATCCTTACATCCCCCGGGTTATCCTCAACAAGTAGGGCTCTGACCCAATCATTTGTCATTTTCTTCACTGCTTGGCAATTTGACGATTGTGAACCAAAAATCACCTATTGTTTTTATTATATTTTTAAACTGGTCCCAACCTACTGGTTTAGTTATATAACAGTTGGCGTTGTAATCATAAGCTCTCACGATGTCTGCTTCCGCTTCGGAGCTTGTAAGTACTACTACCGGAATGCGTTTCAGTTTATCATCAGTTTTGATCTCTTTTAGCACTTCACGGCCATCTTTTCTCGGCAAATTTAAATCAAGCAGTATTATATCCGGCAGTGGTTGGTCAGCATATTTTCCTTTTTGCCGCAGAATTTCTAAAGCTTCTGCTCCGTCCTCTGCTACAATTAGTTCGTTATAAAGTCTCTCATCCTTTAGTGCCTCCAATGTTAAGCGAACATCAGCCGGATTATCTTCTACCAACAGAATATTTATTGCTTTTATTTCACTTTGATTAATACTCATCATTTCACCCCTCATCAGTAATCGAAAAATAAAATGTAGAGCCTATTTTAGGTGCGCTATCCACCCAAATCTGCCCACCATGTCGTTCTACAATTTTTTTGCATATAGCCAAGCCTATTCCTGTGCCGTCATATTGATCTCTTTTGTGAAGCCGCTGAAAAATTTGAAATACCCTGTCCAAGTGTTCTTCTTCTATGCCGATTCCGTTATCACATATGGAAATCACCCATTGTTTATCCTGACAATAAGCCTCAATATGTATTTTGGGTGGTGCGTCACCGTGGAATTTGATTGCGTTTGCAACCAGGTTTTGAAAAAGCTGTATGAGCTGCGATGTGTCAGCCATTATCTTGGGAAGTTCACCGTAAGTTATTTGTGCCTTTGTTTCTTGAACAGATATTTTCAAATTTTTTATTACTTCTTCCACCACAGCCTGCATGTCAGTTGGAGCAAATTCCTTGCCCCGTGTACCAACCCTTGAAAATTCCAATAAGGCGTTAATTAGGCTTTGCATTCTTGTTGCTCCATCAACTATGTAGTCAATAAATTCATCTGCATCAGAATCCAGTTGCCCACTGTAGCGTTTAGAAAGCAACTGTGCAAAGCTTGCCACCATACGAAGGGGTTCCTGCAGGTCGTGAGAAGCAACGTATGCAAACTGCTCTAATTCTCTATTGGAATAACTCAGCTCATCTATCATTTTCTTTAGTTTGGCTTCAGATTGCTTATATTGGGTAATATCACGACAAATTACATGGAGCATCTTCTTACCATGGATTTCTATCACGTTAACTGCCAACTGTACTTTTTTTTCGGCCATTTTTGGTTTTATGCTCAGTTTCTAAAATGCATTGTCCCTCAAGCATAATCTTTTCTATACGACTTCGGGTTATCTTGGGGGTTTTAGTAGCTTCATGGTCAGCTATACAGATTTTTTTAAATTCCTCGTGGGAATAGCCAAGTTCTTGATAGGCTTTGTCATTGAATTCGACAGGAAGCATAGTTTCTGGATCTATTACTAAAATGACATCCAAAGATTGCTCAAAAAGCGTACGATATCTTTGTTCCGCCTGCTGGCGTTTGGCAACCACGTGTTCAAATCCATTATTGTTATCTTTGTTGTCCATAATAATACCTCCAAAATTTCTTTTCTTTGAACAAATGGGACGACATTTGGTTTATTTTGGTGCAGTCCTTGCTATTGGCTCTCTTCGACGGGAGTCAATTATTTCCTTTACCTAATTGACAAATTGCAACAAAAACAAACTGAATAATGACGAAACATATCTAATGGTAGAACCAAAAGTATTTGACAATAGAGATTTAATTATTTTAGGGGAATTTGGGACCTATGTCCTATATTTATAGAATTAAAAGTCATAGAATAAAGAAGGATTTAGGAAATATTTGTCGAAAAAAAACTTTAAAATATTATAATTAGGAAATTTTTTACTTTATGTATTATATATAGGCGGATGTTTTATTATAAAGGAAGTCAATTATTGAATTAAGAAGACTATCCATTCTTGAACCATTAATGGTTTATGTATAGCTTTAGGCATATTTTAGGGGGCGGCAGGTTGTTTTTACTTTACCTTATTAAAGGAGTGTAGAATAATAAAAAATAGAGTAGCAAATGCATTATTAAGAAATATTTGTTATAAAAAAGGCAAAGCCGTCGAATGATGGGGAAGCAAAGACATGGTCTAAGGATTTTATAATATAAGACAGCTAAAAAAAGGAACTCCCACTTATAGAAATGGGAGTTTTAAGAATCATATGAAGTGGTAGAGCCTATGGGAACCTCGGAAATCTACAATGAAAGTGGAAAGCTAAAGGTCCGGAGTATCTAAAACGGAGTGTATTATTATGAGACGTTTACATAAACATATAAAGAATAATGAAGACTGGCTAATGTCTCGAATTCTAAACTATGCCAAGGAACATAACTACGTCAAGTATACTTCCACATTAAAAGAAGCCTGGCGATTATCAATTTCTAGTTTGTCCAATGAACTGTTAAAGGTTTTGGACAAAGACAAGCTTATGAAGTTAGGAGCGGAAGATGATTACTCTAAAGACCCGGTAGCATGTATTGGCATGCTGCAAGCCCGAAAGCACAGACAGCGCGGAGTTAGCCTGGGGATGTTTCTCGGACTCTCAAAATATTACAGGCAGAGCTACGTGGACTTAGTTTATCAGGCACATTTTGAGAAAAAATACGAAAAAAAGTACCTTCTTTTTATAGAACGTTTTTTTGATCGCTTTGAAATCGGAGTTAGCAGTGAATGGGCACAGATTGGAAAAAGTGGATTTGATGAAGAGCTACGAATGGCCAACTTGTCCATGACCAATGAGAAAAACAAGTACCTTACTATTTTCGAAAGCCTGGGTACCCCTGTTATTCTGCTAGATAACAACATCCAAATTAATAACATGAACCATGCTGCTGCAAAGCTTTTTCAAAACTCGAAAACTCCAGGGGTAAGTTATTATGGTAAGGGTACAGCGGGAGGTTCCTTGCTCTGGTTATCAATTGAACTTGAAGCTTTTGCCGCCGGCAACAGTGAGGCAACCTGTTTTACCAAGGAATATAAATATAATGATAATAGCCGGTATTTTGAAGTTAAACTCCGGCGAATGCTCGATGTCAGCGAGAAGTTTGCCGGCATTGTTGTAATCCTCAACGAAATTACTAATTACAAACAAGCACATTGGGAGCTGCAGAGTTCGTATAAAGAACTTGATCAAATATTTAATACAGCTGCTGACGGCATGCGGGTAGTAGATAAGAATTTCACTACCATTAAAGTAAATGATATGTTTTCTGTGTTATCTGGTGTCAGTAAGGAGGAAGCGATAGGTAAAAAGTGTTATCAAATTTTCCCCGGTCCTTTATGCCACACGCCGGATTGCTGTTTAACTAGAATTAAAAATGGTGAAAAGCGCGTGGAGTGTGATGTACAAAAAGAAAACATAAATGGCACCAAAATCCCGTGCATAGTCACAGTAACTCCCTTTCGAGCGCCCGATGGTGAATTACTGGGTATTGTTGAAGGCTTTAAAGACATAACTGAGCGTAAGCAATCAGAAGAGATTTTAAAGCGGTATCAAATTTTATTCAAACATGCCCGCGACATTATTCTTTTTGTTCGCCGTGATGGGCAAATAATTGAAGCTAACGACGCCGCAGTTAAGGAATATGGTTATTCAAGGAATGAACTACTTAGTAAGAATATAAATGACTTACGTGCCGTATCTACACAGGTGTCGACCGAACGACAAATGGAACAAGCCAGCACTACAGGTATATTATTTGAAACTGAACACCGGCGCAAGGACGGAAGCACCTTCCCGGTAGGGGTTAATTCACAGGGAACGGTAATTGGCGGTGAACGTATCCTGCTCAGTATTATCCGCGACATCTCAGAACGTAAGCAGGCAGAGCAAAGGTTGCGTGCAGCCCACCAACAGCTTTTGGATATAATTGAATTTCTTCCTGATGCTGCGTTTGTTGTGGATGAAAATAAAAGAGTGATTGCCTGGAACCGGGCTATGGAAGCAATAACCGGAATAGAAGGGAAAGACATTCTCGGTAAAGACAATGAAATGTATTCAAAAGCCTTTTATGGACATGCCAGGCCAATTTTAATTGACCTAATTATTTCCGGCCCCAGCAGGAAAAAATGGCCTTATGAATTCGTGCAAAGAGAAGGAAATGCATTATCTGCTGAGGGGTTTGCACCTGCCTTACTTGGTAAAAAAGGTGCCACTATATGGGGTAAGGCGTCGCCACTTTTTGACAGTGGTGGCAATTTAGTTGGAGCTATAGAGACCGTGCGGGATATCACTGATCGTAAACAGATTGAAAAGAAACTAACATACCTTAGTTTCCATGATCCACTTACCTGTCTTTGTAACCGTACGTATTTTGAGCAGAAAATAAGCCGCTTGGACAAAGAGGAATGTTATCCGTCAGGAATAATTGTATGTGATGTTGACGGTCTGAAGATTGTCAATGACACCATTGGACACGATGCCGGAGACAAATTGCTGCAAGCAGCAGCCAATATTATTAAGGAAAGCTTTCGTGGAAATGATCTCATGTTCAGAATAGGTGGCGATGAATTTGCCGTACTGCTTCCCCAAAGTGATGAAGCCATAGTTGAAAATGCAGTCTTACGCATTAGAGATGGTATTAAAAATTATAATGATTCGCATCCGGAGTTTCCGCTATACATATCTCTGGGGTTTGCTGTTAGAGACAGCGAGCCTATAGCTATGAAAGACCTCTTTAAAATGGCTGATAATAACATGTATAGGGAAAAAATGCATCACAGTCAAAGCACCCGGAGTGGTATTGTTCAAACTTTAGCAAAAGCAATGGAGGCTAGAGATTTTGTAACTGAGGGGCATGGGGATCGGATACAAAATTTAGTTGAAGCTTTGAGTTTAGCATTAGGACTATCGAAATATAGGGTCTCCGATCTGCGACTTTTTGCTAGATTTCACGATATTGGTAAGGTGGGGATTCCGGACCGAATCCTTTCTAAACCCGGCCCGCTTACTGCAGAGGAAATGTATGAAATGCGAAGGCACTGCGAGATCGGCCACCGCATAGCACTTTCAGCGTCCGACCTTGCCCCTATAGCCGACTGGATTTTAAAACACCATGAGTGGTGGAATGCTGGCGGATATCCCTTAGGCCTTAAAGGAGATGCAATTCCGTTGGAATGCCGCATCTTAACTATATGCGACGCTTATGATGCCATGACAAGTGATCGACCGTACAGGAAGGCTATGCACCACAAGGATGTAATAGAGGAAATCAAAAGGTTTTCTGGCGTGCAGTTTGACCCGTCGTTGGTGCATAAGTTTGTTTCACTGGAACACAATGGGACGGTTCTTTTGTGTTGACAAAAATGCATATATTTTTGCTATTTTTGACAAGGGTGACTTTACCTTATATTTCCAAACCTGAGAAAATAAATTTTTATGCTAAACCTTGCCATGGTGTAGCAGGTTTTTCTATGAAAAAAAATCTCCTCCTGGGTTACATCCCGGTGAGGAGATTTGTGTAATAAAAGACTTGTTAGTTACCGTTTACCTGGGCTGCCAGATCCAGTATGCGGGCCATGGTTTGTTCCCTTCTGGTGTTGATGGCCTCGAAATCCATGTAAGGTACATAGTATTTTTCCATTTCGTCGTGTTCCTGCTTCGCTTGAGAAATGAATCGGATGGCTTGCTCCATGCTCTGGCGGTACATTTCCCGAGCCACCTTTTTCTCGGTAAGAAATTTTTCATTAATGATGGCGTTTACGAACTCAGTTGTGTCGACAACGATATCCCCGTTAAAAGGTTTGAAATAATGAGGTTCTACAGCATTGATCACCGCTATTCCGATGTCCGGTATTAACAGGTGGTCCACCAGTGTCGGATCCAGGGCGCAGTGATATGCTTCCACATTATGTCCTCTCATTAATGCTGCTTCCATGAGTCGGCGCACCAATGTATTTTTGCCGGTGCCGTCATCCCCGTTAATGATGTAGCGTTTTTCTACATCATTAACTATGCTGTCCAGGTGACTGTCCGGCCCCTTGGGGGTAATGGCGGTGGCGAATAAATGCCTGGCTTTGGGGCTGTCGGTCTGACGGGGCTTACCTTCAAATATTTGGTGAGTGAGTTCCAAAACCTTTTTATCCAGGGCCCCCACATCTAGGGCGCCGGTATCCCGGTAATAGGACTTTACTTCGTCCAGGAATATTTTTGCCGCACCCAGGTAGGAATAGGCGCGCTTGAAAAGTCTTCCCACTTCCTTGTTGGTGGCCAAAATTTCTTTTTTGTTGGCTCTTAGACCTTCTTCGTTCCAGTGGTCGCCTAGATGTATTATTACGTCCACGGCGCCCGGGTTTTTGGGATCTACTACGTGTGGTGCTGTTCCGTCCAGCATGGCTACCCTGATGGACGGTATTACGATGCCGTCCAATGAGTCGTTATCTGAGGAGCAGCAGTGGAATTCCACATCATAGCCTTTTTCCAGCATGGTCTCGCCTATTTTACGCATAAATGTGGACTTACCCACCCCCGGTCCGCCTTTGATGACAAAAATGCGGGTGGCATCGGGTTCGATGATATAGTCATAAAAGGAATAAAAGCCTTGGCTTGTGTTTCCGCCCGGAAATACTTTTTTTAATTTTCCCTGGCTGTTCAAAAAATTACCCTCCTTAATCCAAGTGTACCAATTGTCGAGAGCCAAATGAAAGCATGCACTTTACGCTTATGCCGGCACCGTTGACGGCATTAACAGACATTGTGCACTATTATGTTTATGCATTTATGGCTCCGGATTGCGATAGAATTAACCCTGTCTATTAATTTTTTTTCCACCGTGTTAAAATATTACAAGAATAGACGCTTTAGAGGTGTCCGAATGAATGGTGCCAGGATTGTAATTGCAGATAAGGAAAAAGGCTTCAGGAAGCAGTTGCGGGAAATACTCAAGCAGGCGGGTTACCTGGTGGTCGGTGAGGCGGAAGATGTAAAGACTACTTTGCACCTGGTTTCCCAGACAGAGCCTGAATTACTGGTACTGGACGTCGATTTGCCGGGTTTCGGAGAAATGCAATTAATAAGGGTGCTGGAGGAGCGGCGGGTGGTGTCGGTGGTTTTAACCTTTCCCTATGATCACCGGCTAATAGTAGATATGGCCGCTGCCGGGGGGGTTTTCGGTTTGCTCACCAAACCGGTACAGGAAACATCGGTTTTCCCTATACTTGAATCGGCCCTGGTAAATTTCAGGCGGGTAAAGCTTCTGGAAAAGGAAACCGGAAAGCTGCGCCAGGAACTGGAAACACGGAAAGTAGTAGAGCGCGCCAAGGGATTATTAATGGAAAAGAAGGGCATGAATGAGGCGGACGCTTTCCGATACTTGCAAAAGCTTAGTATGGATCGTTGTGTAAGCATGATGAAAGTGGCCAAACAAACTGTTATAACCTTACAAAACCGGTAATGACTATCATCCATATATTGTATGCTGTATAATAAAAAAATAGGTATTGCTTTTCTAAATTTAAGTGCTATACTTATAGTTAAATATTATGCAAATAAAAGGGCAATGGCGTCCTTTCCACGAGTTAATGTGATCGCATTAACCCTGGAAGGACGTCTTTTATTTTGTTGGAAATTATTGGAGGAATGGCAAGGTGAAAGCTTTTACAAAGCAAGATGTAATAGAAAAAGCACGTGAATACGACGTAAAGTTTATACGCCTTCAATTTACCAATATACTGGGGTCTTTAAAAAATATCGCCATTACCATTGAGGAGCTGGAAAGAGCACTGAACGGCCAAATCAGTTTTGACAGTTCGGTTATAGAGGGATCCACCGGCTTTAGGGAATCGTCTGTTTACCTTTACCCGGACCCCAGCACCTTTGTTATTTTTCCCTGGCGCCCGCGGGAAGGGGCGGTGGCCCGGCTTATATGTGACGTGGTCGCTCCGGACGGGTCTCCATTTGGAGGGTGCTCTCGCTTAGCACTGCGTAATGTAATTAATGAATACTCTAATGCAGGATTGGACCTGCAGGTGGGGGCAGAGGTAGAATTTTTCCTATTTCATACTGATGAGAGGGGTAAGCCCACCGTGGTTACGCATGACCAGGCCGGGTACTGTGACATGACCCCGGTAGATATGGGGGAGAATGCCAGGCGTGACATGGTGCTTACGTTGCAGGAAATGGGTTTTGATGTTTCCTCGTCCCACCATGAAATAGCTCCAGGGCAGCACGAGATTTTTCTGAAAGAAGATAATGCTCTAACTATGGCGGACAGTATTGCAACTTTTAAATTTGTGGTCCGTACTATTGCCCAGAGACACGGGCTGCATGCTACATTTATGCCCAAGCCCCTTGCTGATCACAATGGTTCGGGGATGCACTTGCATTATTCCCTCTGGGAAGAGACGGAAAATATCTTTCATGACCAACAGGCGCATAAAGGGCACAGTGAAATTCTTTACAACTATACCGGCGGCATTTTATACCATGCCAGGGCTATAACGGCCGTAACCAACCCGCTGATTAATTCCTATAAACGGCTGGCCCTGAATGACCTGGCACCTGTGCTGGCCAGCTGGTCCGCGGAAAATAGGAGCACCATGCTACGGGTTGAAAATCAGCCTGGCAAAGGCCCCAGTGTAGTACTAAGAAGCCCGGACCCGGCCTCCAACCCCTACCTAGCCCTGGCGGTAACCATGAAGGCCGGCCTGGACGGGGTGGAAAAGAAAATGTCCTGTCCCGCTGCGGTATCCGGAGATTCCAGCGAATCAGTAGATATCCGTAGGCTGAGAAGGGAAATGGGGCTGCCACCCAGGCTGGAAGAAGCGTTAAAAGCGCTAAATACAGATGACGTCATAGGCGAGGCACTGGGCGGACACATCCGGCAGCGCTTTATGAAAACAAAGGAAAGCGAGCTGGAACGGTTTCACCTGCAGGTGCACCAGTGGGAGATTGAGGAGTATTTGAAAAGTTATTAAAGGTGAATAGCCTTTTATATATTTAACTTCAACGGGGAGGTCGATAGATGGGTAAGGTAGTTAAGTATGTAATATATGTTTAGAAAGTTAGATGTACAGAGAAAACATAAAGAAATAGAAAGATGAAAGAGATATAAAAAGATTAAAGAGATAATTTTACTTAATGTGCTTTATTAAGTAACTATATGATTAATTATTTTAGGAGGATGGAAAATGAGTTTTAGTAATGGAATTAATGCCAGTGCAGCAACCAGAACCAAACTGCGTACCGGTGACAGCAAATGCCCTTTCAGCGGTATGTGTGTAACCTGCTTGGACGGGTGTCCGGGCCTCTGTGAAATCGGAAAATCTGCCATCAGGGGTAAAGAAGTGCTTTATCCACAGCCCTTTGGTAAGACTACTTCCGCTTCGGAAAAAGACTATCCTGTTGATTATTCACATTTTAACATAATGGGTACAGCAGTGGGTGCCCAAGGGATCGATGCTGATCCTGACAAGGCTATTTTCCCGGCTGTCAATCTTGAGACCGCCTTTGGTTCCAAGGGTGACCTTAAGTTAGATCTGCCCATCGTTGTAGCCGGTATGGGTTCCACCAACGTGGCTGCTAATAACTGGGATCACCTGGCTGCAGGTACTGCCATTTCCGGTGCAGGCATAGTAATTGGTGAGAACGTCAGTGCCATGGATCCCAATGTGGAAATTAAAGACGGCCGTGTAGTACATTCCCCAAATCTGGAGCGCAGGGTAAAGGATTTCCAGGATTGGTCAAACGGTAAAGGGTTTATTGCGGTACAGGCTAACGTAGAAGATACCAAGCTGGGTGTACAGGAATATGCTTTGGATAAACTAGGCGTTGAAGCCGTGGAAATCAAATGGGGTCAGGGCGCCAAGGATATCGGCGGCGAAGTGAAGCTGGATACACTGGAAAGGGCACAGCAACTGAAGAGCCGTGGCTATATTGTGTTGCCGGATCCAGATGATGCAAAGGTGCAGGAAGCTTTCAAGGCCGGATCATTTACAGAATTTGAACGTCATTCCCGTATTGGCATGGTAGAGCAGGAAAGCTTTATGGCTCGCGTGGAAGCACTGCGTAATGCCGGAGCCAAATATGTATTCTTAAAGACGGGTGCCTACAGGCCTGCTGACCTGGCCCGGGCCGTAAAATTTGCTTCCGATGCCAAGCTGGATCTATTGACCGTTGACGGTGCCGGTGGTGGAACCGGTATGAGCCCTTGGCGGATGATGAACGAGTGGGGAGTTCCCACCGTATACCTGCAGGCAATGCTCGTGAAGTACTGCGACAAGTTGGCAGCAAAGGGTGCTTACGTACCTCCTGTGGCCATTGCCGGCGGATTCACCCTGGAAGACCACATGTACAAAGGTCTGGCCATCGGTGCTCCTTATACAAAAGCTATCGGTATGGCCCGTTCCGCCCTTAGTGCTGCTATGGTTGGTAAGACCGTGGGAGAGGCAATAAAGAGCGGTAAAATTCCCGCCGAATACAAGAAGTACGGTGAGACTATGGATCAGATCTTTATCGGTGCTACCGAACTCAAGGAAAAACTTGGGGCCGAAGCGTTTAACCGCCTGCCGGCAGGTGCTATCGGCGTACACACCTACTTTGAGCGTCTGGCTCAAGGACTGCGTCAATTCATGTGTGGATCCCGTAAATTCGCACTGGATTACCTCAACAGGAATGATGTGGTTGCACTAACTAAAGACGCTGCCGAGATTACCGGTATTCAGTATATAATGGATGCAGATGCTGACGAGGTTGAACAAATTTTGAGTTAAGCCCCGGTAGTTTGGGAATATAATTTGTAGGGCAAAGATGTCCTCAGCAGGTTCACCTGTTAGGGGACATCTTTTTCTTAAGCTGCTGTTTATCGTAAAGGCAGCACATTATAAAGGAGGCAAATTGTCGTGGGGAACCAGAGAGTCGTACTGGCAGATAATGACAGTGCCTCGAGAAAGAATATTAAGGCTCAGCTCTCACGATTCGATAACTGGGTTGTGGGTGAGGCTGGTGACGGTATAACCGCGCTGAAGCTGGTCAGGAGCAGGCAACCGGACCTGTTGATAACTAAAGCATTTCTACCTGGTATGGATGGTGTGCAGGTGGCTAAAATAATGCGGCAGGATAATCTGGCACCCGTGGTTTTGGTAGGGTCGTCCTTCCAGCAAAGTGTGCTGGAAAAGGCAAGAGATGCAGGTGTTTTTGCCTTTCTGCAAAGCCCCGTGGAAGACTCATCCTTGCTCACAGCGGTAGAGCTGGCGGCTGCAAATTATCGGGAAATGGTGCGACTGGAAGGAAAAATACAAGACCTGGAAAGAAAGCTGCAAACCAGGAAAGTTGTAGAGAAGGCTAAAGGTATACTAATGGAAACAAAGGGTGTGTCAGAGGCGGATGCATTCGGCATGATGCAAAAACAGAGTATGAATGAGAGAAAAGGGATGCAGACCATCGCCGAGGCTATAATAATGGCCCATAATTTAATGCAAGACATATGAAACAAGGCCCTAGACAATTTAGCTGAAGATTTGTCAAAATAAATTGTAATGTTTAGCTACAGGTGATATACTATCAACAGTCATTAATAAACTACATAAACGGTGCGAGATATCGTATAATGGGCAATGGGGCCTGCATGTTTCAGGGTGAGTATAAAATCACCCTGATATACTGTGGGCTTTTTATGTTTTTATAGCTTAGAGAAGGGTGTGACAATCTTTGTCCAAACTTACCCACGACGATGTGCGTAATTTGGCCCGGGAACTGGGAGTAAAATTTATAAGGCTCCAGTTTACCGACATTTTCGGCGTATTAAAGAATGTATCAATTACAGTGGAGCAGCTGGATAAGGCACTTGATGGTGAATTAATGTTTGACGGCTCTTCCATCGAAGGTTTTGTGCGTATCGAAGAATCGGATATGTACCTGCGCCCGGACCCCTCTACATTTGTGGTTTTCCCCTGGAAACCCAGGGAGGGGGCAGTAGCCAGGCTCATTTGCGACATCTACGATTCCGATGGACAGCGCTTTATAGGTGACCCCCGCAATGTGCTGCGGCGCGCTATTGACGATGCCGCGGAATTGGGCTACAGCATGAATGTAGGTCCCGAGGCGGAGTTTTTCCTGTTTCACGTGGACGGGGACGGTAGACCCACCACAATAACCCATGATCAGGCCGGTTACTTTGATTTAACACCGGTGGATTTGGGTGAAAACGCCCGCCGTGATATGGTGATAACGTTGGAGCAGATGGGCTTTGAAATTGAAGCCTCGCATCACGAAGTGGCGCCGGGACAGCATGAAATTGACTTTAAGTATTCGGACGCGCTGGACATTGCTGATAAAATAGTTACCTTTAAATTTGTAGTGCGCACCATTGCCCAGCGGCACGGGCTGCATGCTACCTTTATGCCCAAACCCATTTTCGGCATTGCCGGGTCGGGGATGCACCTAAACCAGTCACTGATGAAAAATGGAAGCAATGCTTTTTATGATCCCGAGGGTGATAACAAGCTCAGTAAGGACTGCCAACACTATATTGGAGGCCTTATGGCCCACGCGCCTGCCATTACGGCGGTAGCCAACCCTAATATTAATTCGTATAAGCGCCTGGTATCAGGTTACGAGGCTCCAGTGTATATGGCATGGTCTTACAGAAACCGCAGTCCTTTGGTGCGCGTGCCTGCAAAGCGCGGGCCTTCAACTAGAGTTGAGCTGAGAAGCCCGGATCCTTCCTGTAACCCGTATCTGGCTCTGGCAGCCTGCTTGCGGGCCGGCATGGATGGTATCAAAAACAAAATTGAGCCCCCGCTGCCCTGTGATCGTAATATATATGAGCTAACAGCCGGTGAGCGCAAGGAATTGGGTATTGGTACCCTGCCTGAAAGCTTGAACGAAGCTATGTTGGAACTTTCCAACGACGATGTAATTAAAGACACTCTTGGTAAGCATGTACTGCAGCGTTTCATGGAAGCCAAAAAAATAGAGTGGGACCGTTACCGCACCCAGGTTCATCCTTGGGAGCTTGAAGAATACCTGAGCAAATTTTAAAAATACCCCAAATCTTGCGTATACTGTTAATCCTGTCCAAAAGGCCTTAAGAAATAACTTAAAAAATTAGACAGGATTACAGGATTTGCAGGATACTGATTAAATATTACCAAACCCCAAAGAAATACCCAAGAATTTTTTAATTACAATTATACCTTCCAAATTTCTTATATCTTTTTAGCCAATTGACAAACCTGCCGATAAAAAATAGAATTAGTAATATCTATTTTAATGAGGAACGGGGTGTAGATTATGACCCATACTGTAGCTGTACTGGTGTCAAATAAACCGGGGGTTTTAGCGCGCATTTCGGGGCTTTTGAGTAGACGTGTCTTCAATATTGAGAGTATTGCCGCCGGGTACACTGAAGAACCGGACGTTACCCGTATTACCCTGGTTATTAAGGGTGACGAACAGGTATTGGACCAGGTCATTAACCAGCTGTCCAAACTTGTGGACGTGATTAAAATACAAAAATTGGAGGAAGGTTCCGGGTCTATTGAGCGAGAATTGGCTATGATAAAGGTAAAAGCTGACCCAGCTAAAAGACGAGATATTGTAGACATTGTCGAAATCTTTCGAGCCAATATCGTTGATGTGAACCGGGAAACCATGGTCATCCAAATTATCGGTGACGGACAGAAGATCAACGCCTTTACCTGTGTGCTGGAAGAGCAAGGTATCGTGGAAATGGTCCGTACGGGTAAGGTAGCACTTTCACGCAGTCCTATAGCGGCTAAGAACGAATAATTAAGGCAAGTATTGACAAATTTCCTGTTAATGTGTATATAATAGAGTATATTTTTGGCGACAATAAAAGTATAGGGGGGGTCTAACAGGTGTCCCAGGTAAAGCGCATCATGATTAGCCTTCCTGGTAATCTACTGGAAGAGGTAGATGGTATTGCCGCTGCTGAAAGGCTCAACCGGAGTGAATTTATTCGGGAGGCTATGAAATTGTATATTCACGAACGCAAGCGGCACCTGTTAAGGGAACAAATGAAAGAAGGTTATATGGAAATGGCCAAGATCAACTTGGCTCTAGCAGTTGAGCAGTATCGATTGGAGTCTGAAGTCGCGCCGGCTTATGAACCGCTGGCGGGGGTCAAGTAAAAATGCAGATTCGCCGTGGAGACGTGTATTATGCTGATCTAAGCCCGGTGGTGGGGTCAGAACAGGGAGGCACTCGCCCTGTTCTTATTTTACAAAACAACATTGGTAACCAGTACAGCCCCACCACTATTGTAGCCGCCATTACCTCCCAGATTGCCAAGGCCAAGCTACCAACACATGTGGAAATGGGGCCTACTACGGACGGTCTGGGAAGAAGTTCAGTGATACTGCTGGAACAGATAAGGACCATTGATAAAAGCAGGCTGTTGGAAAAAGTAACTTCACTGAATGAAGAAATGATGGAAAAAGTTGATCAGGCGGTGGAAATAAGCTTGGGGCTGGTAGATATATAAATACATATGAAGCACTTACTGCATACATACTTAGGAAGTTCACCCATAGGAAATCTTATACATACTAAGTTCCTTCAGATTCTTTCAAACATAGCTGAAATACATCTCATAAAGAGGTGTATTTCTTTATTTATGCGTCCCCTCATACTATAGAATATAATTTAAAGAATGGGGATGACGCGATGCTTCCTATTATTGGTATAACATGCTCGGCAGATGACAGTGCCAACCGCTTTTTTTTAAGTAGGGACTATGTGCAGGCAGTTGTAAAAGCCGGCGGGATACCGGTTATACTTCCGCCTGGTGGTATTGATCCGGAAATGCTTGTTTCCTCATTGGATGGTTTGCTATTGTCCGGTGGCGGAGACATTGACCCGCTGTTTTTTAATGAGGAACCCCTGCCGGTAACTGGTAATGTGGACCCTGAACGTGATGTGTTCGAGCTAAAAGTGACGCAGCTGGCCTTGGAGTGCAGGTTGCCCGTTTTAGGTATCTGCCGGGGGATGCAGGTATTAAACGTGGCGGCAGGTGGGACAGTTAGCCAAGATATATCTTTAAAAATAGCAAAACCATTGAAACACAATCAACAGGCGCCCCGCTGGTATCCCACCCACAGTATTACGGTGAAGAAAGAAACGCGGGCAGCACATATTATGGGTGAAGGTGTGCAGAGGGTAAATAGTTATCACCACCAGGTTATAGGAGATCTGGCGCCCGGGTTTATTATTTCAGCTACTGCTCCGGATGGTGCCGAGGAAATTATAGAGTGCACAAAAAACACCTACTGGGTGGTGGGTGTGCAGTTTCACCCGGAAAATATGTGGCGGCACAATTCGAGCTTTTTGAGACTTTTTTCGTGCCTCGTCCGACATTCTTTTTAGGAGGAAAGAAGAGGTTTGGGGCGAATTTGAAAACTGTAAGTTCATGCAAGAAAATACTGTAAAACTATGGAAGATGAAAGGGAGTAGTATACAATTGCTGGCAATTGTCGGTGGACAAGTATGGACAATGACAGGAGATGTGCATCCTCAGGCTGTAGTTTTGGTGGACAAGGGTAAAATTGTCGCCGTAGGCCCTAAAGTGGATGTGCCCGCGGATGCCGAAGTTGTTGATGCAGCAGATAAAATAGTATTACCCGGATTTATTGATGCTCACTGTCACCTGGGGATAATGGAAGAAATTTACCGCATCGAAGGTGATGACGGAAATGAAAACACCGATCCTGTAACACCACAGTTGCGCGCTATTGATGGCATAAACCCCGGGGATGAGGGATTCGATGATGCTGTTGCCGGAGGCATTACCACGGTTGTTTCCGCACCGGGTAGCGCCAATGTAATCGGCGGTGAAATGGTTGCTATCAAAACCCACGGCCGGGTAATCGACGATATGATTATAAAGTTTCCTGCGGGGCTCAAGGCTGCACTGGGGGAAAATCCTAAGCGCAATTACGGCGAAGCTAAGAAGATGCCGGCAACTCGTATGGCTACTGCGGCTCTCCTACGGGAAACACTGGTGGAGGCACAAAATTTTCTGTGCCGGCAAACACGGTCATTGAAGGAAGATAGCGGTCTGGTGGAGCGTAGTCTGAAAATGGAAGCGGTGGCCAGGGTCTTAAGCAGAGAAGTCCCGCTAAGGGTGCATGCGCACAGGGCTGATGATATTATGACGGCCATTCGTATTGCCAGAGAATTTAATATTCGGCTGGTGCTGGAACACTGTACAGAGGGGCACTTGGTGGCGAAACATATCGCCCGCGCCGGGGTGCCGGCGGTGGTGGGTCCGGTAATCACCAGTAGGGCTAAGGTGGAATTGAAAGAAAGGAACTTGGAAACCGCTGCCGCCCTAGCTAAGGCCGGGGTGCCCTTGGCCATTATTACTGACCACCCGGTGGTGCCCATTCAATACTTACCCTTATCTGCAGGCCTTTGCTGTAGGGGTGGGCTTACCGAAATGCAGGCATTGGAGGCTGTTACAATCGGGGCGGCCAGGGTTATCGGGTTGGAGGAATCTCTGGGCAGCTTGGAGCCCGGAAAAGATGCGGACATTGTCATTTGGCAGGGACATCCTTTTGACCTACGCAGTAAAGTTAAGCGCGTGTTGATAAATGGAGAACCTGTGGCTTAATTTAGGTAATTTGTTAAAAAAAGTTAGCAATGTGGAAGGATAACAAATTTTACCGTCGAATAGTCTAGTTAAAGAAGAAATATTACATTTTTTTCATGATGTGTTATACGGGGGGTCGGGCATGGTTAATAAATTAGATATTTTGGTGGTTGATGATCAGCCGGGTGTACGTCAATTGTTGGGGATAATTGTTTCAGAACAGGGCGATAATGTGCGCGAAGCACAGAACGGCAAAGAGGCTGTAGAACTGGTAAAAAAGTGGAAGCCGGACTTGGTAATTATGGATATTCGGATGCCTGTTATGGGTGGAGTAGAGGCCCTGGAAAAAATGAAAATATTGACTCCCAATCTGCCGGTAGTAATGATGACTGCTTATGGCTCGGATGAAGCCCTGGAGGATCTGCGCAAAAAAGGAGCTGTTATGTGCTTGACCAAGCCCTTTGATGTGGAATTTATTAAGATTTTGCTAAGTGACTTTCGCCAAAAAAAGTGCAGTAATAGCGTTGCATTAAGTTGTTAAATTATTTCCTCACCTATATTTCTTATCGGAAAGGGGTTACAGCCGAGACGGCATTGGTTATAATAAAACAGAGGTGGTAAAATGCCTGTATTAAGAACAACATCGCCCCTGGAAACTGAAGCTGTGGGAGAGTACCTGGGCTCTCTGGCGGTTCCGGGGGATATTTTTTGTCTTTATGGAGATCTTGGGGCGGGCAAAACGTGTCTGGCCCGTGGTGTGGCGCGGGGCCTAGGGGTAAATGAGCCTGTCACCAGCCCCACTTTTACGTTAATTAATGAATACCAGGGACGCATCCCCCTTTTCCATATGGATGTCTACCGGCTGGAAGACTCGGAAGATATGGTTGACCTGGGCTATGAAGAATACTTTTTCGGTGAGGGAATAACTTTATTAGAATGGGCCGGAAGGATAAGTGAAATACTTCCGGCCTCGCGCTTGAATATCTTTATAATGACAGCGGGTGAAGATGAAGATATACGGGAAATCACCCTGGAAGGACTTGGTGACCGGTATATTCACCTGGCCGAGGAGCTGAAAAGAAATGTACGTACTGGGAATTGAAGCGGCGACGCCGGTAGCTGCGGTGGCAGTGGTGGAGGAAGACAAGGTGCTGGCGGAGCGTATGGTCAATAACCGCAAAACCCACTCAGTTAATTTACTTCCTATGATCAAGGCTGTGCTGGAGGAAGCAGGAATAGAATTAAGTGAGTTGAGTGGGATTGCAGTTTCTGCCGGGCCGGGCTCTTTTACAGGGCTACGCATTGGTATGAGTACCGCCAAAACATTGGCCCATGTTACAAACCTTGCCATTGTAGGCGTTTCTACTCTGGATGCGCTGGCTTTAAGATTTTCTGCCGAAGATAAGCTCGTGTGTCCCATTCTGGATGCCAAAAAGAATGAAGTCTATGCCGGTATATATAGAAGTGGCATCTGCATAAAGGGCCCTGTGGCTTTGGATATTAAAAGCCTTGTCCGCATACTCAGCGCATGCCAAGAAGACGTGGTGATGCTGGGGGACGGAGTAATGACTTACCGTGAACAGCTGTCGCAAGAACTGGGCCCGAAGGTTTCTTTTGTTCCTGTATCTTCTCTTCTCCCCGGGGGGAGCGAGATAGCATGCTTGGGCTTAAGCCGCATTAAGGCGGGAGAATATACCACCTCTTTTGAGTTGCGTCCACAGTATGTACGCCTGTCTGAGGCAGAAGTGAAGTGGATGGAAAAACACCGGTGCGGGGTTGAATGCAGCTAGGAGGGAATGAATTGCTTGAATTTGAAGAAATGCGGTTTGACTATATAGAGCAGGTGGTGCAAATAGAAGAGCAGTGCTTTTCTTCCCCATGGTCCGCCAGTGCATTTATGTACGAAATTACTTATAACAACTTAGCTCATTACATTGTAGCCTTAAAGGAAGATAAAATAATTGGTTACGCGGGTATGTGGGTGATCCTAAGCGATGCCCACATTACTAATATTGCCGTCTGTCCCTCTCAGCGGGGTAATAAGTACGGTGAAAATATAATGCTGGAGATGATGGCCCGAGCCTGTTTCTTCGGGGCTTCCAAGATGACATTGGAAGTGCGTGTTTCCAATACTCAGGCCAGGCAGTTGTACCGGCGCCTGGGGTTCGTGGACCGCGGTTGCCGTAAGAAATATTATTCAGATAATAACGAAGATGCTATTATCATGTGGAGGGATCATTTAGAGCCTGGTCTGGCGCAAGAATGGACTAATATTGCAAAGTAATTTAACCAATAACTATCAAAATGGGACTGGTTCCTTTTTTCGCTATTTTAAAAAGGTGCCTGTCCCATTTTTCTTTTTTATCTCCAAAGGGACAATCAAAATAATAAATTGGCAGGAATTTTCCTCCTAAGCATCTAATTAGTTTATAAATATGTAGAAATATGTACCATAGCTTCCTTTGGAGTTGATATTTTGTTGGGAGAAAAGATTAGGCCTTCCCGTTCTCGGCCTTCTTCATTTACTTTAATGTTCATACCGCATTCAAAACAATCTGTTTCCAGTATGAGTATTCCCGCGTGGTTTTTAAAGATCATTTCAGTAGTGCTTGCCGGGATGGTTATTTCCCTCATTTGGTTTGGTTTTAAATACTGGTACATGAGGGAAAGTATCGATGAGCTTGATGCCCTGCGCTCTATCAATAAGAAACAGGAGTTAAAGTTAAAGTCACTGGAAACCGAGGCCACTAAACTGCATGAACAGATGCAGGAGGTGGAATTTCTGGAGAAAGATGTCCGGAATTTACTTAAGGACGGGAAACTTGCTAATAGGTCCGGAGCCAGATCCTCCCGCGATGATTCTTTATCCGGTAGGGGCGGCGGCCCCGCTCGGCCTGAAGCCGGGGAACGTAAATACATGCTTTCTTTCTTAGTGCGCCCGTCTTTAGGTGAACAGTCAGAAGAATGGAATACCAGGTATTCTACGGTTGAAGATATAGTATCATATGTGTCTGCACGGACAGGTGATATGAAAGAAGAGCTGCAGGTACTGAAAGAGGATGTAGAAAAAAGGAAAGATTACCTGGCAGCCAGGCCATATGGTATGCCGGTGATAGGTAATATTACCTGTGCCTATGGCTACAGGGATTCGCCTTTTTCCGGGGGAACTGAATTCCACCCTGCTCTGGATATAGCTGCTTCGTATGGTGCAACGGTGGTTGCCACAGGAAAAGGCAGGGTGATTTTTGCCGGTTACAGAAGCGGGTACGGACGGACAGTCATTATCCAGCATCCTTACGGGTTTAGAACCATGTACGCACATAATTCCAGTCTTTTGGTAGATGTGGGTGATATTGTACAAAGAGGTAAAATAATATCCCGAGTAGGCAGTACCGGGAATTCCACCGGTCCCCACGTCCATTACGAAGTATTATCCAACGGAGTAAATGTAGATCCCGGAATTTATAGTTAGAAAGCACGGATCCGGGCAAAATCCCTGACAGAAGGAGTAGATAGGTTTGTTTGGAAAGAATAACAAGCATGTCATTAATGAAAAGCTTGATACGGTGATCGGAAATGGGGCTACGTTTACCGGTTCACTTAAAGTGGAGGGTACGCTGCGTGTCGATGGCAGGGTGGACGGTGAAATTATGGTTCAAGGCGATATCGTAGTGGGAAAATCTGCGGTGATCAAGGCTGTGGTCAAAGGTCGAAACGCTACCGTGGCCGGAGAGGTGCGCGGAGATGTGTTTCTGGAAGGCAAGCTGGAACTGGACAGAACTGGAAAATTATACGGCGATATAGAAGTGGATAAGCTTGTGGTTAACGAGGGCGGGGTGTTCAAGGGTAAAAGCGAAATGAATGAGCGCGATGAGTCTCGCAGTAAAAATAATAAAAAGTTAAAAGAGCACGAAGAAAAGGATAACAACAAAACGGCAAAAACCGCAAACAATAAAGATAAAAAAGCAGGATAATCACGTCCATATCCCCTTTAATGCGTAACATTTAGTACACTTGAAGGGGATTTTAATATGTTTTGACCTAGTGGATATACTTACCTATGCTTTTTGATAGGTTACCGGAACCTCGCCGGAGAAAACAATAATTTTACGGCTGGTTCTTAGCATATGCTGATTGTGCTAAATGTTATTTTTCTAACCTTTAACTTCTAACCTTTATCCTATAACTTCTTACTTCCAACATCTGCACTTTGAAGGAGGTATCGTCTGTCATGCCTCAGGAGAAAAATGATAAACTTAAACGCCTCTTACTCGGGCTGCTGGCCTTTTTAGGACCCATTGCTGTGGGTGCTGCCGCTATTGAGGTGGGTGGCTACATGGCTTTTTGGTTTTTATGTTATTTTTTGATGCTGTTTATCCCGGTAGCATTTCTGCTCTGGCTCGCTTACAGGTATGTGATTCACATATCGGCTGAGAAGGTGGAAGACAGGCTCAATGATCAAGGGGAGGAATTTTTATCAGCGCTGGAAAAACGGTTTGATATTATAGGTGGAGTGGTTTGGGACCGTTCCTTTCGCAGGCGTTCCAGGCTTTCAGCCAGGAGGCCGTTTGACAAGCTGGCGGTATCGGCATCGGAAAGATGGCCGGCTTTGTCCTGTGAGCAAAAGCAGCAGTTGGCGGAAGAATTGTCCGGAATGTTAAGCAGGTGGGTTAAAAAAAACGGGGTGGAACGCAGGGGCCATGATATCAAGGTTGATTTTTATTACGGTGAAGAAGACCCGTCCCTAGTGGGTAAGTATAGCGGCGGGCAGTTAGAGCTTTTTGATTAAGGAAGTTATTCGCTTTAAGATCCTTGGGCAAACACATTAGACAGGATTACAGGATTCGCAGGATAAGGGATTAAAAGATAACATAAATAATATACAATTGGTTGTAATGTTAAGCTTAAAAGAGTTAACTAAGAGTTAGAATTATTAAAAATATAACAAAACCGCCAAGACAAATTAATGCTAATAAATATTGTATGCAAAGAAATAATGAAGAATAATAAGCAAAGCTAAAAATCCTGTTGATCCTGTTAATCCTGTCTAAGAAGAAATTTTTTGTCTTTAAGTACTTAAAAAGCAGTACGGTTACCCGTACTGCTTTCTTCAGATGGTGCGCCTACCAGGAATCGAACCTGGGCTTCCGGCTCCGGAGGCCGGCGCTCTATCCCCTGAGCTATAGGCGCCAAAATAATATTATAAAATTAGCCGCAAAATCTATTATACCGAAAATAAATAATAATGCAAGAGGTAATGTTTGGGTTGGGTTGAGATTTTGAGGCATTAATGTTGTTTAAAAGTTATAAGGGGGCAAGAATATGTGTAATATTATTTCCGCCTATCAAGAAGCGGTAAAAGAGTTTAGGCAGCATGACCCCGGCGATGTTACCCTGAGAAGTGGTGCGGTGTACCACGCCAAGCAGGCCATATTTACCCTCTCTTACTTCAACCTGAAGCATCAAATCGACAGGGAAGGCAGGGTCACTTTAAATGGAAAAAGTGTGCCCTATAATGATCGTACCTTGATCCTGCAGTATTTATGTTATGCAAGCGGTCTTCCACCCCGGGAGAAATGGATTTCCTTCCTTGAACTACCGGACGGGAGGCATCACTATATACCTTTCCAGACAGACGCCACCATCCCGGTGGCCAATCAATTTGGCTGTAGCCCGGAGGAATTTGCCAGAGCGGCACGCCAACTGGGTGGGACACCTATAAAAATGGGAGACTTGGGTTTTTCCGTACCCGCCCTGCCCAAACTTCCCCTGGCTGTAACGTTATGGGAAGGTGACGAAGAATTTCGCGCCCAAGCCAACATTTTGTTTGATTCTGTGGCGTCCACTCATTTAAGTACAGCCGCCCTGTGGGTGCTGGGAGTTGAACTGGCCACGAAATTGTTGGGCCACATTGATCAAAGAGCAGCAGCTAAACAGGAAGTTAATTGGCTGGGTAAGAAGGAATAGTACATTAATTAGGATAGCTATACTTTCTCTCCTTCTCCTTTACCCAGACCTTCCAGAACTATTCGCTGCCTGGGAGGGTAATAATCACTGGAAATATGTTCTTTACTTATTTCATTCCCGTCCTTTATCAGAATACGGAAGACTTCTGCCTTATATCCAGGACTACCTGAATACTTAACTTCCCGCGAACCGGTTTCTAATGTCGAAGTCTTTTTGACCACTACATTGGGCACAATTTTGTTTATCTTTGTTGTCAGTTTTACACTAGTACTGTTATTATTTTGTCTACCCAAAATAATAACAGAGAGACGGTTATCCTGCAAAGAAGATAAAATATAAATAGGATTGTCATAAGTGTTTTTGAACTTAAAGTCTTTGTAACCATATGCTACAGTGGCATCTAACCCGGGTGTCACGTATCCTACGGCCATGGAATGTGGGTAACGTTCAACGATATGGAGATTAGCAAGCAGTACTGCATCATAAAGAGTTGTTGATACCTGGCATATTCCCCCGCCCAGACCCGACAAGATATTTGTATTACTAATTATTGGTGCATTTTTGTAGCCGCTTTTTTTATCTCTTTTTCCAACTAGTTGGTTAAAAGAAAATACTTCACCGGGCCTTAATAGTGTATTGTTGATTTTTTGCGATGCAAGCTCAAGATTTGTTACTCTGTTAGGTGAATAGGGGTTAAACTTTGTCTCGCACTCACCTAATATATAGTTGATGAAAGATAAGTCAGAGGCCTTAACCTGTGGGTCAATAGTTTCAATTACTGCGGGGAACGAGTCGTGTATTTCCAGGTGCCCTTCTTTTATTTTTTCTATTGTAGCCCCTACATTAATGCGCCGGCCTTCCCGGTGTCTAATCATAGTTATTTTTTTGTTCTGCAAGAGAAGGCGGGCATTTTGTGGGCTTTGCTCATAATTGTTATTGATGGCAATTATCTTATTTCTGAGTTTTTTGTTTTGAAAGGTATAACTAACCGGAATGTCTAACTGCAGGTATTGTAACCTGAGGGCTTGAAGCCCTTGTTTTACTGAACTGCCATTTCTACCCACTGTAAATGCTTTATCTACAGTCTCTTGATAATCAATGTTAACGCCAATTTCTTGATAACTAATGTCCCACTCTTGATCATTTGCCGTTATCAGCAGTTTGTTTTTATCCGGTGTGTCCAACCTTTGCTTTAGTTTAGATAGAGCTTCTTCTTTTGTCATATCTCCCAGCGGTATACCTTGAACCCGGATGCCAGGCAGGATATTCCTTTCTGCCTGATTGGCCAGAAAGTAGGCTCCACCCAAAAGAATCATGATTATTTGGGAAGTGAGGATAGTAAAAATGCATATAAGCTTGCGGTACACCGGATCACGTCCTTAATGATTGCGCTTACTTGGAGTTCATGGTCAGCTCAACATACTTGCCTGCATCGGATACCTTTTTCACCAATTCTTCAGTTATTTCTTCGCCCTTTTTTACAATTACGTTATTATGTTCATCCAGTATGTCTTTAGATGTGTGGCGCCCAAGAAGGTACTTGCGCTGGTGTTCTTCAAATACTTTAACTGGTTTTTCACTTTCATCCTGTTCTTTCTGCTGTTCCACCTCAGTAGTGTTTGAGGTTGGTTTATTTTCCTCGGGCTGTGTTATGTCTTTCGATTCTTCTTCCGGTTCTTGATATGCATTTTCGTCTATTATGATCATTTCGCTGCCGAGGGTCAGGATTAAAGCCGCAGTAATAAAGTCAGATCCGTTTTCGGCCATCTGGTAACCGGAGATTTTGCCATCATCCTCGGCTATAAAAAACTCGCTTACGGATCCCAATATTTCCCCCTTATTGGTCATGACTTTCGCATTGAGTACATTAGTGTTTTTATTTAATAGCTCTATTGCAGAAGCATTCATGCTGAGGGGTTTTACATTATTGCCATCCTGTGTAGTAAGAGCAGATTCACCAATGCCTATTACATCCGTATAGTTAATCACACGCATTTCTTGATACCATTTTTCTCTGTTAATCAGGAGAAATTCCACGCTTTTAGTGTCAGGGTTTACTACCAGAGCCTCAATTTGCCCCAAGTTTTCCCCCCCATTAATAGCTATTACGGGCAAGCCATTAATTTCCTTTGTTTTTTTCATGTCTTTCCCTCCGTTTTTGATTTGTTGTAAATTACTTTTGTAAACGTTTCATGTTAGAAATTAGATCTGTTTGTATTTGCGGCTCTAATTGATCCCCCCATGTATCAAATAATATTTTTAAGATCTCCGCAGCCTGCCACCTTTGGCCCATTTGATTGTAAATTGCACTTATTTCTAAACCTAGCTTTACATTGAGTTTGGCATCTGAGCTAAAATGCATTGCATCCATAAAACAGTTAACTGCTCCTACCATATTACCGGACAGTCGGAGTGAGAATCCCTTGGCTATGATAGAACTGAGATTAACATTTTCTTCAAATTTTTCGTTGTTCTTATCCTGGGTTTCCCCATCAGGAACAGGTTCGTGCTCTTCTTGGTTGTCGGAAGTAGTTATCTGATTAGAAGTGTTGTCTTGTTGAAGTGCATCTTCCTTATGTTCCATATTAATCTGTCCTGGTTTCAGATCGCCTGGGATTTCAATCACTGACTGCAGCTTGTCCATCTGTATGATATTAAAGATGGGAGCAGTAATGTCATAATTTGCTTTTACGAGGCCGGGATCAAGAGCTTCTTCATCACTAGCATGTTCTTCAGTATGCGTGGAAGACATTATACTGTTTTCTATTGCTGGTTCTTTTATTCCATTGGTCTTTTGGACTTGATCATTTTGTTGGGAATCAGTGGCAGATATCTTTGAGATTTCTATATCATGCGAGGCATCTTCTGCATTCGCAGGGCTAGCAATATTTTTTATTTTTTGTTGTGGCAAATCTTTCACTTCGACTGTGACCGGACCTCCCGTTTTATGTTCCTTAGTTAGTACTTCTTTATGGGTAGGACCGCCATTTTGGTCAATCAGATAAATAACAAAAACACAAGGTATTATGAATGATGCAAAAAGAAGAATTGAATTATGCCACTCCAGCATGCTGCTCATAAAAGGAAACATCATTGTTAAAAGGAAGGATGTGAGGACAATTAGGAATAATACAGGAGTACGCAAAGGAAGATAATAGCGTAGGAAATACAATAGTAAAGCAAATAGTATAGTAGTAATGGCAGCGAATGTTGCAAAATACCCCACTTCTTCCGCCTCCTTTATCATATATATACAATTAGTGAGGTGAAGTGCAATTTCCTGCTTGTAACGGACAAAAATTGCTAATTTTTGTCCGTAGGGTGAAAGTCACTTGCTATTATAAATATAGCCAAAATAAGAACTACAAATCCAATAAAAAGCCCGGCTTAGACGGGCTTTTTATTGCTATTTTTGATTTTCTGGTCTATGGTCTTTTCCCTTTGTGGAAATTCTGCATCGACGAAGACTATTTCGAAGGAGGATGGTATAAATTATTGTTTTTCATTAACTTGGCTCTGGAAACCTGTATTCTTTCTTCCAACATGCTGCTTAGGATTCTGAGTTCTAATTCGTTAACCTGTTCCGGGCTTTTGTATTGAAGCACTTCGATTATCGCATATTCCACCTCATCAGGGTGATATCCATATGAAACCAGGCATTGACATACTTCATTAAGTTTCATCATAATCACCCCGAAATTTCGATAATTTACCTAGTTTCATTTTGTGATTTCTGTCGCTTAAAGTAAATAAGGATTTTGTCACCATTATATGGGACTAAAGTCTTATTTTGAGGACAAGCTTCAGGTATAGATAACAGTACAGTCATTCTACTGCCGCGGCATTAATAAAACTTTCTACGCTGCATGTGGTCCTGAACATCCATAAGGGTTTCTCCGAATCGTTGGAAATGAACTACTTCCCTTTCTCGCAGGAAAAGCAACACATCTTTTACCTGAGGGTCGTCGGTCAGGTGCAGCAAGTTTTCGTATACAGCCCGGGCTTTTTGCTCTGCCGCCAAATTCTCATGCAGGTCCGCCACCGGATCGCCTGTGGCGGAAACATAAGCTGCTACCCAGGGGTTCCCGGCAGCGTTTTCCCAATACAGAGCCCTGTCATGGTCTGCATAATGAGCTCCTAGATCAGCGGCCTTAATAGCCTCTATAGAGGCACCCTCCAGCAACTTGTATACCAGTGTGGCCACTACTTCCATGTGGGCAAGTTCTTCCGTGCCGATATCGGTCAACACTCCCTTGGGGAACCTGCCTATATGTATATAGAACTACAAGTCAAATTCCACGCGGGTTTCATCGTTTTTAAACACTTCCACTTTTTTCACCAGGCCCTGAATAATTTCCTTTCGCTCGTCGTATTTTGATTCACTCCAAATCTTGTTAAAGTTTCTAATTTGAGTGATGACATTTTCGGCATGTATATTTTGCCGCTTTTCTTCCTGTAGTTTTCCTCTCAGGATCTCTATATGCTCTTCTAAGCGATTCCTTTTCTCCTTTAGCTGCTGAACCCTTTCCGTAAGCTCAGCCGGATTCAGAGCGCCATGCTCGAAAGCGTCATACCAGCGGTTAAGGGCTGACTCAATACCCTTTAGTTCCTTTTTACTTCGGGCCATCTGGCTTTCGATTTGACCGTTACCACTTTTTGTCGAGCTTACTTCTTTTTCAATCTCATTTCTAAGCAATTCTTCATTTATGCTTATATTGTGAATTTGCTCAATGACCTTATCTTCAATATCATTAACATGCTTATATCCACAATCACAAAAATCTACGCGGGACATATGCCCCCTACCCTTATCATGCTGGCTGTAACAAACAAAATAGTGAATTGTTCGGGGGGTTTTCTTGGGGTATTTTTGCTTCACTGTTTTATACCGCATCCTTGCTCCACATTCTCCACAGAATACCAATCCCGCTATCAGGCTGTCACCATATCTGCGGATTTTGAATTTTTGACGTCTTTCATAGGTTGCCTGGGCTTTATTCCACTGCTCTTGGGTAATAATAGACTCATGCATAGCCTTATAATCTTTTCCCAGGTGTCTTATCTTTCCGAGGTAAACAGGGTTGGTCAGGATGTAGCTTATCAGCTCATGTGACCACCTCTTACCCCTTGGACTGGGTATTTTCTTTTCATTTAGCATATCTGCAATCTTTCTCATACCATAAGTTTCGTACAGATCGAAAACCTGTCGTACAACCTGAGCTTCAGACTCCGTAGGCTGCAGTTTATAGGTCCCTGGTATGTACTTGTAGCCATACACCTGGCCGCCTTGCCACCTGCCTGCCTTGGCAGCCTCAAGCTTACCCCACTTTGAACGCTGGATAATTGTATCTCTTTCCAGCTGCGCGAATACCGCGAGCACGCTCAGCATTGCGCGGCCGAAAGGAGTGGAGGTATCAAAGTTTTCTGTAGCCGATACAAAGCGAATGCTATTAGGTTCGAATACATCTTCTATGAGATATAGCACATCTTTCTGCCGGCGGGAAAGACGGTCTAACTTCAACACAAGGACGGTATCGATTTTGCCTTCCGTTATGTCCTGCAAAATTTGTTGCGCCCCTGGCCGCTCCAAGTCTTTACCGGAGCGGCCGTCATCAATATAAAAGTTATAAATTTTCCAGCCCTGCGATTGACAGTAGGCTTTTAACCTTGATTTTTGGTTTGGAATACTAAGCCCTTGTTCCGCTTGGTCCTCGGTGGATACGCGGATGTAAGCGGCTACTGAAGGTTGTTTATCCATAGTATTACCTCCGTGCTAGCGTTTGTTGCTCGTTAAATAGGATTAAAGAAAGACGGTGCCCATGGGAATCCCTCAATTCCTAAAGCACCGTCTATCAGGGCCAAAATTGGTTTGGATTTGGGTTGTAGCTTTACAATTACGGACCTCGTTTACTGTTTATGAAAGCAGGGCTTTCATCTTTACGTGAAAACTGCTGAGGCATATCTTCTCCCGCCTTTCCTAATTTGGCCCTCAGTGGAGATTTCGATGTGTCTCTTAGCGTTAATTAATGGTATAGTTTAACTACAACAAAGAGTTTTAAATTCCTTCCTCAATTTTTAAAAATATGCACCAAATATTCTAGGGCCAACCTTACTACAGGGCCGTAAGTCGCTAGGGTCTAGTATTACTGTCACCAGTAACCGAAACCATTGGTTCAAAGAGGGAATTCAACCAATCCCTGCAGCCTGGAATAGCCCTTAGAATACCGGCTGAAAATGTAAATTATAAATCTTAAGGTGAGTATTGTTTAAACTTAAATTGCATATAGCAATAGAGAAAGTACAAAAGTGGCTTGTTTACTTCCCTAGCGTAGCCACCAGTATGCCGAATGTTACCATCAGTATTAACGCTTGATAAACTGACATTCGATACTCCACCTGATTTGTCCATACGGGTAGAATTTTGTCTAATCCCTTAAAGCGACAAAACCCGCTCCCTTTTGGGTGCGGGTTAACTATTTCACTACCTTCTCTAGCCGGGCTACTCTGGAGACCAGGTAGCCAGTATCTATTTCAACACTCTGCAGCCGGTCATCAATACGGTTAAAGTTTTGGTTCAAGACCTCCCGAGCGTCAAATAAAACACGAACCTTATCAATGACTTCGTTTTCCATGCGGAGTTCCAGCTTGGTTAGATCCTTTCTGATTTCCTTCTGTTCTGCGGTAATCTCTTTTAGGTGTTATAAAACTGCAGTTTGGAATTCGTCATTTGGCATTATCTCCTCCTCCGGGCAATTAAAAAATATAACACCTTGAAAAACGGTAAAAAAATACAGATAGGTTTGATCATTATATTTTTAATTTGCCCGCTATAAATCAAACACTACGCGCTTAACTACCCCTATTATCTTAACTTTATTAGCCTTATGTATCTGCGGCTCATAGTTTGGGTTGTCAGGATAAAGGATCATAGCCTCCTCCATGAATTTTACCCTTTTTAATGTGGCCTCTTCATCATTAACCATTACCACTGCAATCTGACCATTCTCAACTTCTGGCTGGCGACGGACAAGAACTTTATCTCCTGGATGGATACGGCTACCGATCATACTGTCACCGGTAACTCTAAGAAAGAAATATTCCCCGCCATTTAATTCATCCACCGATATTTCTTCATACCCGAGAAGGTTTTGTTCCGCATACAGAGGCTTTCCAGCGCGTATGGTACCCAGTACCGGAATGGATTTAGTTTTACCAACTAGGTAAGGCCCCTCAAGTTCGTCAGAGTTTATTGGTTTGCGGAAGTCGGTGTACCCTAGTAGGTAGTCAACAGAGGCATCAAAAAAATTGGCAAGTTTGTAAAGGGTTTCATAGTCAGGTTGACGTTTACCTTGTTCGTAATTTGCTATTTGACCACGTGTTAAATTTAATAATTTAGCCAGTTCATATTGGCTTAAACATTTCTCTTTTCTCAATTTAACTAACCGTTTACTAAACGGGGTATTATTTGGCATTTCATTCACCCAACCTTATTATAAGAAACAATTAGTTTCTATGCCATAAAGGAAACAAAAAGTTTCATAAATATCTTGACAGAAACAATATGTTTCTGTACTATATGGGTAAGCAAGGAAACAGTTCGTTTCAGCGGGAGGTGAAAAATAATGCCTAAAAGACAAAAAATGATTGAGCTCCGAGGTGAAAAAACTAGATCTGAAGTTGCCGAAGATCTTGAGATAACACCACAAATGCTTGGTGCACTCGAACGTGGTGATAGAACTCCATCATTAGCACTCGCTAAAAAAATTGCAGACTATTACGAGGTTTCAATAGATGAAATTTTTTTTAACAAACAAAGAAACGAATCGTTTCCAGGGCATACTACCTTCTTTGCCACCGGCACAGAATAGCCCAGTATTACATTTTACCGCATGCCAGGCCAACGTTTGTTAAGTAAATCTTGGGAGGTGAGGCGCAATTGGCACAGCCAGAGTCATGCAAAGATATCAACTATAAAAAACAAAGGGCCTACCGTACAATGGCCCGGGTTGCAATCCGCTTGGCAAAAAAGGAGCAGGAGCGGGAGAAGGAGCAAAAATCAGCCAGCTAGATTTTAAAATTACAGCGGTCAGCACATAAACGGCGTAGGCGGTGCCGCTGGACAACCTTTCTTGCTTTATGCTAGTTGCGAATTTGTGATGTTTGTGCGGGTTCATAAGCAAGTGCTTTATAATTACATTTTATACCAGTTGAGCGCCTAAGTAAATAGAAACTGGCCAATTAGGAGGGAATTGGGGCAACAGTAACTTCTTGAGAGTACTGGGTGCAAGTTGTTGAAACTATTGGCCAACAAGAGTCCGCAAAAACTGACACCCGGGGTTTCGTTTGAAATTAAAACATGGTAGCCGCTAACTAAGAGAGAGCTTAGGGAGACTTCTATCATCCGGCGATAACATTTTAATTAGTTAATCGGAAAAGCGCGGAGGGGGCAGGGGGAAAGACGGTAGGCCTTAAGACCGAATGCAAATTCACCTGTCTAAAGGCGCGCCATCTACCCAACCCTTCCACTTGTACTGGACCGGACCAAAATGGTCTGGGTACACTGACATATCCAATCCCACTTGACCAAGAAGGTAAAGCCTATCTGGACGGTAGGCCTCTGGGCAGGGTAACTGTCCAGGGGCGTGCCGTCAGTATGAAATGGCACTGCGCAAAGTAACCAATAGGATAAAACGGCACCGTGATCCAGCCGTAATTACATGTGTGATTGTTCTTTGACAACTAGATAGTATTCTAACCGGCAAAGGAGTTCACTGAACTACCTTCATGCCGGTGATGGTAACACATAACCAATGGGGTAGGTACCGGCAAAGAGATTGCAAATGGAGTGTTGTTAGCCCGGCCGGAAATACGGCACCGGTGGCAGGATTAATGATGCCCAGGCGCGTAGATGCTAAGAGCTCTTCGAGCTCCCCGTAAAGGGTCAGAAGGTACCACTTCGGTTAAAAGTGAAGCCATTATAGAAAGTACTTTGACGCGTAAATATGCGTTGTTGTAAGGGGCCGGGCTGTATATACTTTTACACCGGCCCCTCGGAGAGGGCATATTTATGTGTAAGTTGGGAGGTGTGATCTTGACAGACATACTAGGAAGTCCCGGAGATATTAAGATGACATGGAGAGGTAAGCCGGAGCTTAGGGTGAGAATGATTAGGTATATGATGAAACATCGCGGCCATGAAGGGGTTAGAGCCTTGAGTAAACTTTTAAAGATAAGTTACCCACAGTTATTTGAAATTGGAGGCTTAGAAGGCTGGTTAAGGAAGAGGAATAAGCAGCGGAGGCAAAGACGTCAACGGCAATGGAAAAAGCTACGTAACTTCAGTGTTGAGGCAAAATATGAAAATTCATCAGATTTAAATACTACTGGGGGAGGGAAACGCGGCAAAGGTGGTGGTCTTCAGGATACCGGTCGCCGAGCGGCTGTACAAGCAGCACAAGGGCAGTGAAATTTGTTAAAGGTGGGTTTAAAAACTGTGGTTCAGATAGAAGTAGACAATATTGAAAATAAGATTGAAGAACTAAGGGAGACTTTGAATAATTTACCGGCTAACCGTACAAGTCAGAAAATGGTTAGTTTAAGCAAAGAATTAGATTTTTATATATTGGCATATCAAAAATTCTGTTTGCAAAAAAATAATGCGCTATCTAACGTATACCAATGGTAAGCAAGGGAGGATAATCATCCAACATGGAGTTAGAAGAAACATTTAACGCTATCATTTGTTTATCGATAATAATGAGTCGTTAGCCTGGATAGTTTGTTTTCTGATGATTATTTTTCCTATGCGCTTGCTGGATCCTTCTCTGTGTTTTCAAAAGATCGTCCCTATTCCAAAGAACAACACCACATTTTTTTGCATCAGATAATGCATCTTTTGTATAGTACTGATTGGTCACCACCCATGCCTCGTCGCACCCATATACTTTTTGACCGCGCATAATCTCTTCGACAGCTTTAACGCCAATATTTTTACCAGCAGACTTTTTGGCTTGTACTGCGATTTTTTTACCTCTTGAAGATGTAAGTATAAGATCGGCTCCACCATCACTTGTAATTGGAGTCATTTTTATTCTATATCCAAGATTTGAAAACATGTTTTTTAGCCAAAGTTCAAAATCTTTACCACTCTTTCTATCTATATTTATAATACCTGTACTTTTCAATTGCTGATACCTAATTTTTGAGGGAATAACTTTTATAATATACCAAGGCACAAACCAAATAGCTACCATCACGGCTAATATCAATAAAAATTCAACAAACATTTTAAAATTGACCCACCTTTCCAAGATCGTATCCCTCCTTTATACGGAAAGTATCAGTTAATTTTTGATGGGGTGATTCTATGAAAACTAAATTGACAAAATAAGGTATTACTATTCTTGCACTAATTGTCCTTTATGGCATCGGCACTTTTTTGACTGCCCACAGTGATTTATTTTATTTAGGCGCAGTTGCAGGCGTTAATTGGTTTTCCTTTGATGAGGGATTTGCAAGAGGCTTAAGTGTAGGGTTGCTGATTGCATTTATAGTATTCCTTTTTGGATTTAGTTAGTCACTTGATGCTGTGACGAGATTCTTTTTGAAATTAGCAAGTAAAACTGTTAACTAATTTAAGCTTGAGTTATTTGTCATCTAAACCCAAGATCATCAAAAAAATAAATAAACATTTTAGGTGTGATTCATCGTTCCAAAACTGTATCCCTCTTTGCCAAAATTAAGGCGATTATTTTTCTTTAATAATGCTTCTTACTTGATCTCCTGTAAGATTTTTATTGTCAATTAGTTCTTGAGCAAGTCTTTTAATTACCAATTTATTATTTTCTATTATTTGCTTCGCTCGTTCATATTCAGGTGCAACCAGATTTTTAACAACTTTTGGTTGTTCATCATTGCTCAACATATCATAATTATAAGGCCCGGCAGATGATATGCCATTATTTATTACAGCTTTAGCAAATTCATTAATTTTTTCAATGTCAGAACTAGCACCTGAGTATTCTTGTGCGGGAAAAAATATTTTAGTTGCAGCTAACCCACCATACTTAATACAAATCTCATCCTTTATTTTTTCTAGAGGGGGGATTGATGTCAGTTTCAAGTCGTGCCTTATGTATGCTAGAGTTTGAATGTCAAATTGATTCATTACCCTTAATTGAATACCATGTATAATTTTTGCCTCTGATACAGAGCCCGGGGCAATTTTCTCCGCCACAATAGCGTGACCGGCTTCATGTATTGCGGCAATGTCTATTTTTTCGTTATTAATCTTAGGGTGTAAAAAACCGGATAAGTAGGTGCTTGGCAATAAAAAAATAAGTAAATAAAAATTAACTATAAAAACTATTAAATTAAATTTGATTGGCTTGCCTGAACTCCTCAAGAATAGCAAACGTATCAATGCAAAAGCTAATAATATAAAAGAAATTATATGAAGTGATTTTAATTGTACTATGTTTAGTGTGTATGCTGCTATCAATTCATATAATCCCAATAATATAATAGAGGACATGACAAGAGTGATTATGTACAGATCCAGTGTTTTTAAGTGTTTTTGATTAACTTGTCTGAAATTAATTTTCATGATTAACAATCCTTTCGGGAGGAATAAAAATTAAAAATAAATCGATTATCATATTATCTTTTGCAATTTGTCTTGTTTTGGGCTTACTCACTGCATACTATTTTCCAAATCTCCTTGGCGACAATGATGGCATTTTAACAACATTTCCTGGACCTGGGTCAACGTATAAAGACATTTTACAATATTAAATTACAGAAAAATGTCGAAACCGGTCAAATTTATCAAAAAGTTCGACTAAGGTTGTTTTAGTGAACATTCCAAAGATATCACGAAATAGGTGGGATTATTAATGGGTTACAAAAGGTATACGCCAGTTTACGGTTATGTTAAAAGGGGTGGCAATAATGTTACGATTTTTTGTAAGCATCATTTTTCTGGCGCTGGCCGTAATTTGGTTGCCATGGCTTGGCCCATAATTTACTGGCTTGGTTGGTAAGAATACTAAGGATGGTGAGAGGCAATTAAGAACACGGATGTTCAGGCATTAATCAAAGCTCATTACGAATCGGAAGACGAATTCCAATGTTGTTGACAGAATTATAAAATCCGAAGAAAGCGCCGGAAAAAGAACATCGGCCGACAGGATTAGGGCAACGTTTAATAATCATTCAGGTAAAAAACGCAACGGATATACCGTCAAGCCGCTGCACGAACTGTCAACTCTAAATAATTCAAACCAACACATGGTTGAAGTACGCCGGTCCGATATTACCTTATTAGATGTGATAGCCTCTCAGGAAATCAAGACATCTATTATCGAAGTAATCAATGAGTGTAAAAACAAGGATATTCTCAATAATTATGGTCTTGAGTCCTTAAATAAGATATTGCTAAGTGGACCGCCTGGTGTTGGTAAGACATGGACAGCCATGGCCATAGCCGGAGAATTAGAAATGGATTTAGTTTTTGTGAGGTGGGACAGCCTAATAAGCTCTTACCTTGGGAGTACCGGTAGCAATATACGTAAGGTTTTTGAGACGGTAAGTGCAAAGCCGGCAGTTCTTTTGCTGGACGAATTTGACGCAGCGGGAAAAGACAGAGGCGGTGATGGGCAAGAAGTGGGCGAGATGTCCCGGGTAGTCATTAACATCCTTCAAAACATTGACATGTTCTCGCCGGAATCTTTTTTTGTGGCGGCCACAAACCATGGTCACCTTCTTGATACGGCTATTCCCAGGAGATTTGTGGTTGTAAACATGGAGCTTCCAGGAGAAGATGAACGCCGGAGATTAATTGAGTATTATTCAAGGGGGTTGCCTGTTTCAATTGATCTGGATGAGTGGCTCAAGGAGACTGGCGGGTTAAGTGGGGCTGAAATAAGAACAAGAATCCATCAGGAAGCCAAACGGGTGATTCTTAAGAAAAATAGTGATTTTATGTCGGTGGCTACATTATGATAGACGAAAGGGACGTATTGAATTTTTTGGTTGCCAAGTAAAGCAAACTACTTGGGAGGATTTTTGCCAGGGGGGATTGTAAATGCTCTGGATTGTTATATCTTTATTGACTTGGATTATTGGAATTTATTTGTTTCGTTTATTGTTCAATAGGATATCGAAGAAAAATTGGGATTTTATAAAAAAAGCATTTGAGCCTTACAAGGAACAGTTAATAGACTTTTATAAATCGAAGGGCATGATAAAAGGTGTTGAATATCCTATTGTTGATATATATCAAGCACTTTTAGAATTTGTTCTTTATATTGATGATAAAAAAAAATACAAATTAAGATATTTGCTAGAAGAAATGTTTCACGCAGCCTGGGAAGGACATGCATATGGGTTAGAGCTAAAGAGTGAACTGTTATTTATTGATTAGCGGCATTAATAAAAAGAACTAGTTGACCGAACAGCCGGCAGGAACCTTAATAAAGCTAGAGTAAAACGGTAATCATCTGATTATGCTGATTTTTATTTAGTCAGTAAAGACGAATCATATCACCAGTTAAAGAGCGATCTTTACCAGAGATCCGAGATTAAAATGCAAAAGAAAAAAGTTATCGTCTTTCATAAAGTTTAATAACGCGGATGTTCAGGCAGTAATTAAGGCTCATTACTAAAGTAAATAAATACAGGATATAATACCATCACACTCGCGAATTACTTTCCCAAGAAGAGATAGGAAGGGACTTTTAACCGTCGTTTGGCGGTTTTTTTGTTTAGGGGCGTAAACACCAATCATTTAGAAAGGGGGATATTTTAAACAGTGTATGAAAAAACAGTTTATCACTCGTGTATTAATCCTTGCATTGTGTATGCTTGTAATTACTTCGACATCCTACGCAACAGAAAGTCCCGTTAATCCTATTCAATCGGATCATGTATCCGAAGTGATTGAAAAATCAACTGGTGAAATACAAGGATTATATGGTCAACTCATGGACTATATCTTGGGGAATATCAAATTTATTATCATAGGGCTTTTGGTTGTTTTTGCGTTGTCGTTTTTCCGGTTTATGCGCACGTACATGCTACGCCTTTTATTCTATCTTATATTTAGCCTTACAATTCTCATTACAGCACCCATAATTGCTTCTAAACTGCTGAATTACTGAGGAGGTTTTTTAAACAATGCTCAAAAAGATTTGTTTTAAAATCAGCCCCACCCTATCGTTGTTTTTTCTGACCGCAAAGTCAGCCAACGCAGCCAATTACGGCGGCATAGACGTAACTGACGGAGGCTCGCTGGGCACCAAAATTGTAGAAGTGGTACAACAAGTAGGTATGCCCATTGGTGGGGGCCTGTTGTTTCTATCTGTTGTTGCTGTCGCTATTATGATGATGACCAGCGCTTTTAAACCAGATAAAAAAGCTTCAGCCATGGGTGCCCTTGGTTATGTAGCAGGTGGGGGGATAATTTTAGGGGCCGCAATGTTTATCGCCGGTGCATTACTTGGCATTGGGGAGAAACTTCAGTAATGCGGTTCTACCCGGTTATACTAGACACCCTGGACGAAGAAAAAATATTTGGTGGCATTATTTCAGTTCGCCAAGTAGTTTATCTGTTAGTTGCAGCTATACTAGGCATTATATGCTTTTTCATTCCAATTCACATAATGCTGCGAATACCTCTGTCGCTTATGTTTGCGTCCATTGGGCTGGCATTAGCATTTGGAAAAATATCAGAGACCAATACTGATAAATTACTGTATTTCGCATTCAAGTATTATCTAAGGAAGAAAAAGTACGTTTTAAGGGGAGATGATTGATTAACACATCCACATTTATTTCAATGATATTTGTCCTGCTGGCTATATTAGTTGCTGTTACGACACCAATCATTATCCGAAAAATTGAAAATCAGGGATCACAGCAGAAAAAACAAGGCAAGAAAATAAGGACTAAAATATCAAAAAAGAAAACCAGTACATCCTTGAAAGATGTATGGGAAGTTGAGGATATCCAGGATGGGGTTATATCTCTAACTAATAACCGGTACCGGGTAATTTTAAGAGTTCACTCTGTTGATTTCTTTTTAATGTCAGAGCCTGAACAAGAAGCAATTGAGAATGCTTTATTTTCAACGGCTATGTCCATTAATTTCCCGGTTCAAGTATTCACGACAACAAAAATGATTGAAACGTCCTCAGCCATACAAGAAATACAGGAAAGTTACCAGAACGACATTCCTGACTCATTAAAAGAATACGCGCTAAAAATGATGGAATATATGGACGCCATGACACTGGACAGGTCAATGCATATTAGAAGTAACTATATAATTATCTCATATGACACGTCAGAAGGCTTTGAGCGTGCAAGAGGCGAACTGAACCGCCAGGCCAGTGCCATAATAGATGGATTACGTAAAGCCAAGACAACTGCAGAAGTTTTAAAAACGGATGCAATCCTGGACCTTTTATATCAATGTAACAACCGGGGATATATATTTAAACCATCGGAGGCCGTTGGGGCCGGCACTCTGGACTTTATAAAAGGGGGAGTAGAAAATCCTGTGGCGTAAAAGGGAACAACGTAAAAAAGAAAAATCATCCGAAGAAAATATTGATAATCTCTTAGACAAAATGCTCAAAAACGTGCCCCGTATACAAGATTTATTTACCACTGATGGTCTAGAAGAAGGACATAACGAATTAGAAATAGGTACCGGGTTATCCCGTACCTTTGTTGTTTCTTTATACCCCAGAGACATTTATATCGGATGGCTTGATGATATCTTTCGCCTGGGGGATATAGACCTTTCCATTCAGATAAACCCGGTTCCTGACCGGCAAGTAATACTCGCCCTTACCAAACAACTAGCATCCGTCCAGGCCCAGTGGATACAAGACAAAAAATCCGGCTACATTTTAAACCTACCAGGTCTTGTAGAAACAGCAAACAACCTTGAATCACTACGTACTACAGTGCAGACGAACCGTGATAAAGTCTTTTTTGGCGAAATATTTATCACTGTCCATGCCACTAATAATGAAGAATTACAAAATAAATGTAATGTGTTATTGGACATTCTGGCTCGTTCAGCTACAAGGGTAAACTCCTGCATGTTCAGACAGTTGGACGGGTTTAAATCAGTCCTTCCCGTGGCCAACCTCAAAATTCAAGATTTTTGGAGAAACCTTAACTGTGGCAATGTAGCAGCTTGTATGCCGATTAATTCACCGGAATTAAGTCATTCATCAGGAGAATTGTTTGGGTTTAATTATTATACCGGGTCACCTATTTTCTTTAACCAGTTCCTTGGCCCTCCAGAAATGCCTAACCCTCACATATTGGTTATTGGAGAGGCCGGGTCTGGCAAAAGTACAGGCATTAAGGTCATTTCCTTAAGAAATTCCATTCTGGGTGTCAAGCACGTATTCATAGACGTTGAGAATGAATATGAGAAAGTAACAAACAACATGGGTGGAGTAAACATCAATATCAAAGGTGGAGAGCCTACCGGCATAAACCCCCTGGACATTGAGGTAGAAGAAAATAAAGACGGGTCAAAAAGAGTACCAATTACGGACAAGGTCATGGAAATACGTCAGTTACTTAGTGTCATGAAAGGCGGACTTAGTGGTGAGAAACTCACCAACCGGGAATTAGCTTTAATTGAAGAATCGACAATGGAAGAATACAGGGAAAGAGGGATCACATCCAAACCCGAATCCTTATACGAAACCAGTAGAACGGTTGATGGGGTCTTGAAACTAGGAAAAGTTAAAAAAGAAATGCCCACATTATCCAGTCTAATAGAAAGACTGGCCGAAAAGCCCGGTGGGGAAGAACTTGCTCAGACATTTAAACCATTTCTACATGGCGGCAGTCTGGGTCTTTTTGATTGCCAGTCATCTGTAAACATAAGCGATACACCCGCTGTTTGCTTTAACATCCAGGAAATTAAAGACGAATTTAGCCGGGTGTACGCCATGTTCGTCATCATGGGTTGGGTATGGCAAAAATTTGCCCAGAAAAACCGGCACATCAAGAAACAGATTACTGTAGATGAATTCTGGCGGCTGATGAAATTTAAAGATGGAGCCCTTTTTGCTGAAGAAATCGGAAGACGCGGCCGTAAACATAATGCCGGTTTGGTAATTGGCACACACTCACTAGTAGAATTTAGCGGTGATGAAGGCCAAGCAGTATTAAACTCCTGTTTCACAAAAGTAATCATGAGACAGAACGAAGCACAGGTAAGCAATATTGTTGAGAGGTTCAGCCTTTCAGATGGGTGTAAAGAGTTCATCCAACAAGCCAGGCCTGGTGAATGCCTTCTTAAGATAGGCAGTAAAACTACAGCTATGCAGATTATCCCTGCTCCTTTTGAGTTTGAGTTAATAGACACTCGCCCGGCTGAAGAAAGAGAGGTGGCAATGTAATGAGAGAAATTCCGAACACACAAGGATTTTTCGGCGGTGGTGGAATAGATGAATACAACGCTCCCATACTTTTAGATTATATTGAGCGTGAGATGGAAGAAGATGAGAACGACTGGGAATTTGCACCGGCCAAAGGTGTCTTGGGCTACATTGTAACTTTAATTCCTCTTTTAATCACATTACTATATAAAATCGTATCCGGTATCTTTTTTTTGGTAAGTGCCCAAAAAGTATCACCACCCAAAAACCTTCAAACCTTTAGGATAAGACCGGATTATGAACGAGTACATGACCAACCAGGTTACGTTAAAACCGAGTCAGGTATTCTGATCCCGGGAGATTATAATGTCCAGTAAGCAAAAAAAGATAATTACACATCTGGTTTTAGTCCTGTTTCTATCCTTTTTAATTACACCCATTGCATTTGGCGAAACCGGATCGCTGCCAATCGAAGACGAAGGCGGTATGTTTGAAAGAGCCGTAGCCGGGTTAATTAACGCCCTGGTAAGTGTTATAGAATCTTTGCAAACCCTTGGCAAACTAAAACCCATGGATCAGCTTATTTTTAACACCAATGAGGATACAGGTCCTTTTAATAACCATGAGTGGGACCTATTGGGTTCCTGGTATTTTGGAGTATCGTCTTTTGTAATGATATTAGCCCTGGTTGCCGTCGTAGCAACAGCCTTTAAAATGATGACAGCTGCCATGAACCCACTTTTACGATCAGAAGCCACCGGTAGTATGTGGCGATGGTTTTTGGCCCTTTTTATTATCCCAGGAGCCCCCGTTTTTGTTTGGCTGTGTTTTGTTTTTAATGCCTGGCTTATCGATGGCTTTATCTGGGTGAGTGAAAAAGTTGCAACTGACGTAAGCACCTTAGGTTCCTTTTCCATGGGAAGTGACTTTATTCAATCCATAAGGACAGGCTCAATTCTCGGCACGGCAGTTGTAAAACTAGCATTTGCTGGCCTAAACCTATATCTTAATATCCTGTATATCGTAAGGTTTTATGTTTTAGTGGTACTTTTCGTGTTTGCCCCTATCATGGCCTGGATGTGGGCTCTAAATAAGAATGTGCACGCCTCCGCAGTTTGGATAGGAGAAATACTGTCAAACACGTTTATGCAGGCATCCCACGCACTTACAGTACTAGTTTTTCTTACCTTTACCGATAAAGGCACCATGGGGGATAACTGGTTAACTCTCATAATTGGACTGTTGGTAATTCTCCCTATAACTGAAATGATACGCAACTCCATGCAGGGATTATTTGCCAGGTGGGCCGGGGTTAATGAAGAAAAATGGGCCGGTCGTGCCATGTTGGGGATGACAGGCCTTGGTGCTATAGCCGGTTTAGGAAATGTGGGTAAAGCTACGCTCGGCGGATTTGCCGGTGCAAGCGCATCCTCTGGACTAAGCCCAGGTTCTATGCCCGGGTCAAGTGGAGCAACCGGGGGTATTCAATCATCCTCCGGTTGCATAACTTCAGCCTCTGCAAGCCCACAACCCAATATCGGAAATACCGCAACAATGGGAAGCACTACTTATTCTCAAAATCCGTCGGGGATATTTGTCCCGGGCAATTCAACTAATAATACTACCAACCAAAACAACAACCAAGACCAAAGTAAAGTGCCCGGTATTACCAAGACTTCATCGGGCCAGACTTCAAACAATGTTGGCAGCAAAATCGGTGGTGCTATTGGAGGTGCTATGGGGGTAACCATGATGGGTAGAGGCGGAGAAAAATTTGCCAGGGGTGGTGCCGCTATTGGTGGAGCATTAGCCCGAGGTACCACATCTTCAGCTAAACTAGGGAAAGAAGTTTACTCCCAGGTTAAACAGGGAAACAGCGTGGGAGGAGCCATGAAAAATATAACAGGTGGACAGTCAGCTGCGCAATCAATGGGCCGTGCTGCAAGTTTCGTTGGAACACAGACATTTACACCAAACCAAACCAGGAACCTGGTAAACAACTGGGTTACTAAAGACAACCCTGACGGATTCAGATACAGGTAACTCACAGGGGTGATTCTGTTTGAATAGATTTACCAATACTTTATCCAACTTGGCTAAATCGGCCGGCAAAAAATTGGTTAAGTCACTGGCTAAAAAGCTATTTATTTGGCTTTTACCTTGTATGCCAATTATATTAGCTGTGGTTGCCTGTATTTTATTGGTCGGTCTAACTTACTATTCTATGACGGCCCAAACTGCACTTACCGGGGCCGATCCTTCAGAGCAAGATACTGAAATACAACAACAATACATGGAACTTGTAGACGAAAATAATGTTAAGGAAACATGGTTAGTGCCTAATGAATCAACCCCTGATAATCCACATTATCCCAGGAAAGGAACTGATCATATAGGGCAGATGGTAGATGAATACCGGAAAGATTACCCTTTGAGATTAACCTGGGGGGTAACACACTCGACAGCCCTTTATTGGGCATATTCTTTTAATGAGGCTGAAATACCTGATACTTTACGTGAAGAAGTGGCCGCTGATCAACGGCCATTTTTTTATTATAAACCATCTCAAATAATAACAACGACTACTGATAGTGAAGGAAACTCCAGTACAAGCACAAGGGATATTCACCTACTGGTAGAGGCTAACACTATATATGGTTGGTACCAGTATCACTACAAATGGAAGACTTTTAGATATGGTGACACTACCGTAAAAAAAGAAGTTTTAGACACAACTCACACCCTTGCAAAATGGGAGCGATTAGAGAGTTACCTTAAAGAACTTTATCAAGTCCCGAACGACCCGGATGCTGAATTTACCCGTACTGCGGTTTTAGAAGCAGGCAGAGGTTTTAACGAAAAAAAAGAATGGCTTGATTGGCTTATCGAAAATATTGGATACTCATTCGTCTCCAGCTCAACCGTTCCGGCCGGGCTGATACAATTTTTCAGAGAAGCAGAGAATGAATTTGGTATACCGTGGTGGTTCCTGGCTGCGGTAGCTTTTAAAGAATCATCTTTTAATATCCAAGCTGAAAATGCAAGTACCGGTTGTTTCGGACTCATGGGGGTTTCGCCAAACAACTGGGATGCCTACGCCCCACGGTTAGGTTTTGATGCTGGCCTGGACCGGGAAAACACCCGGGCACAAATTTTTGTAGGTGCATATATGCTGCAAAACTACGGTCTAAACAGGATAAACTGGGATAACAATTGGCAACAATCCACTTTACCCGCTCTTAAGCAATACGGCGGCTTTAGAACCTTACCTCTTGGCAAAAAGATGCTTTATGAAAATGTAGATGAGTGGTGCAAGGTAGAATATGCTCAACCAATCTGGGAAATAGCAGAAAACCTAAAACAAGAAACACTTTCTGGAATCTGGCCCACACCGGAGTATTACAACATTTCATCCCCTTTTGGTTGGAGAAAAGATCCTATTAACAGTACCCCGAACGAATTGCATACAGGAATGGATATTGCGGCTCCCATGGGGAGTGATGTAGTCTCAGTTTCTTCCGGTATTGTAACCTCTTCTGGCTGGGCGAACCCTAACAATCACAATGAAAGTTATGGTTTGCGCATAACAGTACGTGATGGTATTCATCTTTATGTTTACGCCCACCTACAGGAAGGCTCACTGAGGGTTAAAGTAGGGGATATAGTTGAACCGGGCCAGCATTTTGCCAATGTAGGCTCAACAGGAAAATCAACAGGACCCCATTTGCATATTGGAATTAAAGAAGATGGACGCTGGATTGATCCCCTTGATATTTTGAGCATGGAATGAGGTGGTTACGGATTGGTTAAGGTACTCTTGGCAACAAATGAGGAGCAACTGGATAATGCGATTGCTGAGGAAAATGAAATAGAACTGGTAAGCAGGCCGGTTTACTATCTTGAGGCTGTCCTTTCTATAGCGCAGCAGCATAAACCTGATGTGGTTGTGATAACTTCCTGGCTTGAAGGTCAAACGGATGTTACTAACGTTATATATAAGCTTCGCATAATGGAAATGAGAGTTATCTTTATTGCGGGCCTTCTAACACCGGATGACTCAATCGTTAAAAAAATCTGCGAATTTGGTGTTTATGACATATTATTTGGTGAAATAACAATTGGACTAGTCATAAACAAAATCTATACTCCAACACCGGCCAGACATGGATTATCTTTAATAAACAAATCAATTGAGAACAATAACAATGACAGCGTGGAAAGTGAAAGTAAAACTGAAAAAAGCCAAATACTTAAAAACATTTTTAGAAAGGATCGTAGTAAAAAAAACTTAAATTCACATATCAAATATGAAACTCAAATAATACCGAACGAATCGATAATTATTACTGGAACTAATACGGAAGCATTGGTTAACTTTATAGAATCTACAAAAAAGTTTTTAGTGCTTGTTGATGTTGACTTAGCCAATAGCCTGGCTTTACAACTAGGGATTAATAACTCAAAGCTTTGGCAGCACGACTGGCGATTAGGATTGTCAGCGCAGCCGGCTAGAATAAATCGAAAGGTGTATTATTATAGTATTGACCGCGAGGTAGGGGAAGAAATAGAGAAAAGGGACATCCGGTGCCTTCGGGAAATAGTCACTTCTGAATTAGAACAAAAAAGGCAGGTAATAGTTAATCTGGGTAGCCGTGACGACCTGGTACCACTTCTAAGTGAACTTAACTTAAAAGTCTATGGGGCATAGATAGGGGGAATGAAATAATTGATATGCATCTTTGGATCAGAAATATTGCTTGATACGTTAAACGACTTTAAAATATCACCAAGTTTAAATAAGGCTAAATACGCCGTAATTGAAATGCCCGGCAATAATGAAAAACTTCAAGGTTTACAAGGCATACCCGTCATTGTAGTTATTACAGATATGATTACGGCCAGGGAATGGGATTTAATCAAAACGCATGATACTGCCAATCTGAAAACAATACGTCCCAAGTTAGAAGAACTAATCGCACAAGAGGAACCAGCAAGCAGTGAAGACGATTTGACATTAGATTTCCAGCCTGAAGAAGTAGAAGGTCCGGTACAGCCACCGAAACAAACTCCAGAAAGACCTCAAAACCTAACTCCGCCTGCTATAGCACGACCACAAATACAAAAGGGATATATTGCCTCAAGCTTTTCTGCGGCCGGTGGAGTTGGGAAAACTTTTACTTCGATAAACCTGGCTGGCTACATGGCACTCAAAAGCGTATCATCAGCAGTCATTGACTTAGACCTTGGGTATGGTGATGTGGACACTGCAACCGGGCTAATGTCTCCGGAACAACGTGATAAAGTAATTGACAAAAAAGCAAAAGTTCCTAAAAACGGCTGGGCAACAGTTGCGAACTGGCGTGACTATGCACGCAACCTTAAAGGGAGTCTACTGCAGCATAATTCTAAGCTGTATATTCTCCCTTCTTATCCATTTTCGGGTGACACACTGCCGGCCGAAGAAATTGAAGATCTTATATTGGCCATGGCCGAGAACTTTGACTTTGTAATGATTGACCTTGGGGTAAATGCTTTTTCGGCACACTCAAAAAAGGCACTGGAACTTTCAGATACAATTTTTATCGTCGGTGGCCAGGATGAAAAAACATTGGGTAAATTCAATCATTTTCACGAAAGCCATCCGGATACTAAAAACATGCGTCTCTCTATTAATATGGTAGATCCAAAAGGGTTTTACACTCCGAAAGAGACAGCCAAAAAACTTGGCTTTAAAGATTTTGACGAGATACCATTAGATACCATGGGAGTGAACGCAGCGAAAAAAGCCAAGAAACTGGCAGTGCAGTTTAAAGAATGTACGGCAGGTGAAGCTGTTAAAAAAATAGCAGCAAAACACCTGCCGTTTGAAATTGAATATGAAAACCAGGAAAAAAGCACGTCCTTTTTCTCTGGCCTTAAGTCCATTTTCGGGAGGTAGTTAGGTTGAAGCTATTTAGTATGCTGCCCGACAACGTTAACCAAAAAATCTCCTCACAGACCGGGTTAACTATATGTGAAGATAACGAAACCGATAATGTAATTTCCATTATCATTAGAAAAAGCAATCAAGGAGGCGTAACTGACCCCACCCCATATATTAGAAATCCTCATGCAAGTATAGTAATTCCAATCAAACCGGACGAAACAGGGAAACAGTTTGAAGAAAAAGCTGTACAGGCAGGAGTTCCAAAAGACAATATATTCTACATGATAGAAGGCCAGGGGCTTTCCATAAGCCGGTTGACAGATACTATTAACTCAATTAAAGAGACCCTGCAGCAAAAAAATGAGGATGATCTTTATTTTGATATCAATGATGATGATTTCTTCCCCCATGAAGAAAAGACTACTTCTCACAGGGTAAAAGTCATAGCCGTCAGGGGTTTTAGGGGTGGAGTTGGAAGTACAACCGTAGCCACAAGCCTTGCTTATCACTATGCCGAAATAGGAGGCAAGGTAGCAATCGTAGATCTAGGTATCCCTCAAAATGTTAAATTTCATTGTAAAGTCAGTGATTTTAACGAAAAAGATAAATTTCTAATGGCCCCTATTGGCTATAGTGATTTGTACAAACCTAATAAGCCTATCTGGGAAGTAGGCGAAGAATTGAGTAACCTAGTAGAAATCCTACGGAAAGAATACCGTTGGGTGATTATAGACTTTTCGCCCTTGCCTGACGAGGAACATTTAAAAGCGGTACAGCCCGATAAGACTGTTGTGGTTATGGACAGCGACATATTCCAGGCAGTTGATCCAGCCAAGAATATGAGGGATGCTCTATTCATTTATAACAAAGCTATACCGGACATCGAACCAGACCTTATACAGAGTATTGTTGAAGATGAAGTGATAATAATTAAAAATGATTTTTCCGGTTGTAGTGCAGCTCTTGCAGATGAAACCTCAGCATATAACAAGAGCGAAGTTATTACAATTGCAATTGGAAAACTTGCTTCCAGAATTGAACAATAGGAGGACCGTTAATGATTAAAATCTTAGTTGCCGGCCCACCAGACTTCATAAACCGAATTCAAAGTATGACCAGACAATCATATGCTAACGACATCAGAATCATTTCCCTAAACAACAATCCTTCGTCAGCTATAGAAGCGTTAGAAGGAAATGCCAGGGGTGCCCATGCGGTTCTCCTGGGATTCCATGATGAAGAAATTGAGCTGATGATCGATATGGCAACCAGAAATGAAGTAACCGGTACTATTTTTATTTCAGAAGAAAACCCTGCTAAATGTTTTCGCAAGTGGACCAAATACAGGGCAAAAGTAGCCCTTAAAGGCAATGAGCTTAAAAGTATTTTCAACTATTTCACTCAATACCCGGAATTAATCAGTAGGAACACACAGAAAGAAACTAACGTATTTGGAGATGAACCGGAAGATATTCCGGAAGTAATCCGAGGTGAGTCAGACAGTAAAGCCCGGGTTGAAATGGTGCGGCTAAGAGAAAATCAAAAACGCGGAATACCAGTAAGACCGAAAATAATCTCCATCTTCGGGCAAAAGGGTGGTGTCGGGAAAACCGTTATCTCGGTATCAATGGCTGAAAGCTTAGCTGTCTTAACCGACCTGGATGTAGCAATACTTGACCTAGACATGAACCGGGCATACGGCGATGTGATCAGATATTTCGGTAACATCGTGGAAAAGAAAGATGCTTTGATCTGCAGTGGAGCAAATAATAAAGCACCCTCACCACAGGAAAAAACACTAGCGGCGTGGGCAAATTTCCCTTGGGATCACAGGGCAAACCGGGATACGGTAGAAAACTACTTAATCAAGCACCGGAAAAATCTTTGTTACCTGCCCCCACTACGCCGGCTAGCTGAAGAAGAATTTATTAATTATGAACTGGTACAAAAGGTGATAAGTGTTATCCACCGTCATTTCCCAGCTATCGTTATTGACTGCGGTAATACATTATCAGATTCTGTAGTGGCCGCCATGGAGTCGTCAGATGAAATAATGATTGTGGTAAGCCCCGAGTATCCAGTACTAGACAACCTTTCTCATTTCGCAACTGATATAGTTAACCAATTAAATACTGCCGACGGAACAGTACGGGTAGTAATGAATGAAAAGCGTGATGGGGCCAGTTTGAAAAATACAGACGAAACCATCGCCCAAATAACAGGAGGATACCCCCTGATAGCAGAATTCCCTTACGACCCTGCGGTATATAATAAGCTAGCCCAACAGGCTTTAGTACCGCATTTGGGTGGGGAATTGATTCCTTTTTTGGAGGTTATGGACAAGGTATTAAAGGAGCTGTTTCCCAGAGAGCTTTTTGGCAATGACGATAAAGAAAAGAAGGGGAATATGTTTAAAAAATTTTTCAGATTTGGCAAGAAAGCTAACTTATAGGGAAGGAGTGATTATTTGAGCAAAGAATTCCGCGGCCTACGGGGTAACTCTGAAATACTAAGAAAGCGGCAGCAGCAAGAAATTGAAAAAAACATAATAGGTAAAATGGAAAATGTGGTTGAAAGTTCCCGCAGGTATATACTAAACCTTTACCGGGAAGGTAAACATCCTGGTGACCATGAGCTGGAATCGGAAATCAACCGGCACTTGATGCAAGAGTATCCGAACCTGGTTTATAATGACCGGATGCACATAGCGTGTCAGATTAAAAATGAACTAACAGGGTACGGGCCACTGCAAAACCTGATTGATGACCCGGATATAACGGATATTGTGGTAATCAATGAAGATAGAGTCCTGTACGAAAAACATAACCTCCTACAGATAGCAGACATAAGGTTTCACAGCGCCAGTCACTTAATGCTGTTTATCGAACGTCTTTGCTACTTAGGGAAAAGCAAGATTGATGAAAGCAACCCAAAAGTATCTTTAACCTTGCCAGGTGGGTACAGGGTTGCTATTACTATTCCCCCGTTATGCGAAAAGCCCAACATTGCAATTCGTAAATTTACCTACGTTAACAACATTGATGAACTGATTAAGAATAAAACATTTTCTCAAAAGGCAGCACAATTTTTAAAACTATGCATTCCCGGTCGAAGAAACATGGTCTTCTGCGGTCCCATGGGGTCAGGAAAAACAACCATGATTGCTGTACTGGGCTATGAACTTGACCCCATGGAACTGCCGGTATTGGTTGAAGAAGTAAGAGAATGCCCGTTGGAACACCCTAACCTCCGGATATTTGTAGCCAGGCCACCCAATATTGAAGGAAAAGGTGAAATTAAGTTTGACCAACTCCTAAAACATTCACTTCAAAGCCGTGGTACGCGCATACTGGTGGCAGAAGTCCGCGATCGCTCAGTATATTATATGTTGCAGGCTATGGCGATGGGGCAGGACGGAAGTATAGGCACTCTTCACGCAGATAATGCCCAGGATGCCGCGCATGTTCGTGTTCCCATGATGTTGGCCCAGGCACCGGAGACGGCAAACATGAAACCGGATGGCCTTAACCGGATCATCGGTGCTGCCCTGCATATCATAGTGCAAATGGATAGGACTCCAGATGGAAAGCGCGTATGCTCACAGATATCAGAAGTGCTTAAATCTGACGGTGAACCACCGGAAGTTAGGGATATATTTGTACGTAAAAATGGCGATCTAATACCTACCGGTTATATACCTCAAAGAGCTCTTGAAGGTATGGGAAAGTATGGCATTAAGGTGCCGGAGTACCTGTTTTATTAGTTTTTTTCGAAAGGAGTTAAAGAGTTGCGTAACTATAAGTTATTTTTTATTGCTTCAGTTGCTTTCGCGGTTATGGTCGCAGCCCTGGCGGCATATGGGTATAACTCCGTGGCCGGGATGGTTCCTGTAGTTATATCCAGCACCAGTATAGCGCCTGACGAAATGGTAACGGGAAAAAATGTGATGCCCGGACGCACACCCAGGGGAGCCTTGAAAATGGATACCATACGTGATAGTAGACAACTTGCCGGTATGACTGCGAAGGGTTATATCCCGCAAGGAACTGTATTAAGAGAATCCATGTTTCAGCCTATAAGTAATGCTGGGGTACCCGCAAAATTATCACTACTTAATGGAAGGGTGGCGGTAGCCGTACCTGCTGATATATATACTACAGTAGGTAATTCTCTGAAAGAAAAAAACACAGTATCTGTCAGAGCATCAAAAGAAGGTATAACCAGGGAACTAATAAAAAAAGCTACTGTTTTGGCGATACCTAAAAAAGGCGGGGTTAAAGGGGCAGTCGTCCTTGCAGTAACACCGGACGAAGCAGACGCTATCTTAAGCGCCCAGAGTGCGGGTGAAAGTCTTGCTATGCACCTAAATCCTAGTACCGAGGAGGGATAAACCATAAATATCTGGTTAGCTGTATTTGTTTTTGCGGCTATAACTTCTTTCTCAGTTGGGTGCATTTATAGAAAAAAAGACAGCATGTTAGAGGTACTCCTCGGGCGATCAGAAGAGTCTGAAATTATTAAAGAACCGAAGGCAAATTTTCTGGACACTTTGTGGGGAATACCTAAAGGATGGAGGCAAAAGTCTTTAAAATATGCCTTGATAGGTGGTTCAAGTGGGTTTGCCATAGGAATATTAGGTGGATTCGTAATAAGCCTATTACTTGGGTTGATTGTCTTTGCAATTGTCCCAAGGTTCATTTATACCACAACACGTGACAGGTTTGTAACTGCTTTTCGTAAACAATTTCCCCGTGCGGTTACTACCATAGCCGCACATGCCGCCGTAGGCTCATACGTTGACGGTATAAGTAGTGTGGCCTCCGAATTTCAAGAGCCTGCCCGTAGTGTTTTCGCATATATAAACCAGGGGATCAAAAACGGTGATACTGCTTACAAAGCCGTGGAAAGAGCCATAGAACAGTTTGAATTACCCGAAATGAAGAAGCTATCAGAAAACCTTAGGATCATCGAAGAATTAGGAGGTGGGGAAAACGCCCGGGAAACACTTGAATCTGCATCCGAGCACATTCGGTTCCTGGAACGGTATCGTCAGCAGGTTGATGCGAACACGGCTGAAATAAGAACGACTGCTGTAATAGCTGATTTAGTCCCGGTGGGGCTTTTTATTTTTATGTGCCTTATGCCTGACAGTGACCACCGGTATATATTGCTGCACGACCGTACTTTAATCTTTATCGGTCTGGGAGCTGTAGGAGCAGGCTGGTTGCACGTCCGGTCAGTACTCAAAAAGTACCGAAATACTTGTTGAGGGGGGATTGAGTGGATGAATTTTCTGTGGCCATGAATGAAGCTGGTTTCTACCTTCAAAACCTGGTGACCAATGTTTCGGATATACTGGGCGGGTTAATTATCAGTCTATGCTTAATGCTCATCTTAAGATCAGTATTAAAATCTTTCATGATACAGTGGCTGGGGCCTAAAACCGGTAATTTCACCTCTGGCTTAATAGAAATGCTTGTTTCTATTCTTTTTATGTCTCTGGCCTATAGAAATCCTGGTGTGATAATTACACTCGTCGGTTGGAATGCAGCAATATTTAGGCAGTTACTTATTCAATTCCGAACCGGTGGGTTTTTCTGAAAGAAAAGGAAAGGTGGTGTTAAGGCCTGATAGTCACTCTAATGGTTTTCAGTATATTAGCCTCAGTTATTTTGATGGCTATCGCCATTTACCTGCGCCAAACAGAATCACCTTTAAACCAAATGTTAGGTTCTTCATACAAGGTAGAGTATAACAACTTTAAGACGGCGTTATCAAAAGTTAGCATATTCATACTTCGAAAAGCCGGATTAAAGATAGACATGGAAGGAATAAATTCAAAGTTAGAACTTGCCGGTAGACCTGCTGGTTTATCCGCAGAAGAATTTGTAGGGTTAAACACTCTTTTAGTTGGGCTGGTAACTGCATTGAGCATAGGAATTTCGGCTGCAGGTAAATTCCCCATTTGGCTTAGCTTAATACTCATTTTTGTTAGTGCAAAATTTCCTATGGAGATTATTAAAAACGAAGCTAAACAGGGAAGAGAAAGAATGCGTAAGGATGTGGTTGACTTAGGAGCCAGGCTTGAATCCGGCACTTCAGCAGGACTCACGATTATCAGAATGCTGGAATGGGCATCAGAAGGTGATACGCTTCTAGCCAAAGAACTGCGCAAAATGGTCAGTGAGGTGCAAATGGGAAAACCCTTACACACCGTATTTTCTCGTATTGGCATGAGGTATGACATTCCAGAAGCCGACGAATTAACCCTTTTAATAAAACACGCTGACCAGCAAGGTGTTGAGATAGCCCGTCACTTACGTAGTTTAAACCGAGATTTCAGAACAAGGCGGGAGGTGGAAATGAATAATGAAGCGGCAAAGATAAAACCGAAGGTAACAATGGTACTGGTACTGACTGCTATTGTAGCCACATGGACTCTTGTGGCCGGTCCTCCTGTACAGCGTGCCCTGGAACAGGGGTTTTTTAATTTCGGTACATTTTAGAAAGGAGTATTTTATATGTTAAAAGCCGTGAAAAGATTTATACAGGATGAAGAGGGCTTTGACCTTTCCCAATATGCAACCTATACTGCCATTGCTATTGGAACCCTGGCACTAATCTGGTTTACTTACCTTAAACCTGAAATCGAAAATGCGGGTGAAAGTGTGGGCGGCGTTATTGAGAAAGGTTACAACGATATTCCAGAATAATTCTTTTTACAAAAACTCCGGGTATTAAGCCGGAGTTTTTCTATTTGTAGGGGAGGTGGAAATTATCAACGTAGTAATAATCATTATCACCATTGCTTGTCTTATCTGGATTATCTACAAAGACATCAAGGATAGAAAAATCCCTAACATAATGGTTTTAGTCTTGCTTATGGCAGGGCTCTATTATCAACCCCACTCGGTATCATTAGCAGGAATAACGGCCTGTTTTTGTACAATGTTCCCTCTTTATCTACTGGGGCTTATAGGGGCAGGAGATGTGAAACTGGCCGGGGCTGTAGGGGCTATGCTTGGCTTACATGCAGGCTTAACTGTATTACTGCTGGCTTCCGGTTTACTTGCAATATGGGAAGCATTTAAACGGGCAAGAAAGGGGGAATTGAAAAATTGGCTTATCTTCAATCTAAATGCTGTGAAAATGGGAGTGCATGTAAAGTACGTGGCCGAGGTAGTCAAAAACCAAGAAAACGTAAAAAAGACAGGGGCACCTTTAGGCGCTTTCATCGCTCCTATCTCCGCCGCATTATTGTTAATGAACGCGGTGATGTATTAGAATTTGTTTTGATTTTTCCAATAACACTGTTCCTTATTTTTTTTGCTATAACATGGGGCATGGCTGTGTATACAAAAAGTGCTACTGTTACCTCATCCCGGGAAGCAGCCCGGGCGTATGCGGTATATCATGACGAAGACCTGGCAAAAAAGGTTGCCGCTGATATGATGGCATCTACTTTAGGTGCCGAGGATGTGGATCAAGAAAGCGTTGAACGCTGGAAAGAGAAAATGGTTCATCTAGAAGAGATTGAATATAACGGTGAGACATACTGCAAAGCTCAAGTTAACTTTCGTCTGCCTCTACCTGCCTGGACGGGATATTACAAATTTAAAAACGGTATAGGCGTGGGGGCCAGCGCAATATTCAAGAAGGAGTACATCCCAGATGGAATGTCTGGAGGGTAGGCACTTACAACTATATAAACTTGGTGGGAAGAATATTTTAAAGGAGATAAATACTTTACTCTCTTGCCTTCTTCTCTAAATAAATAGTATAGATATGCCATCTCTTTTTTGACTTTCGATGTTTTAAAGAGATCATGGGGTCAATTAAAGTAGGAATCGAGGTAAAATATAGGTTCAGTTTTGATAAACGCATAAGACCATTAATTGATAAAGGGGTGTAGGTATAAATTACAATATTATCTATTAACGACAGTTTATCTAGTTTGCCTAGTAGGTTATTTGTTTCTAGAATTAGTTTATCTTTAATATCTGGCGAATGTTTATGTAGTTTAAAAGTAATAGATGTATGGATTTCAAATGAAAGGCAGTCAGTATGAATATAGAATCCCTCTTTGTTTTTGCCTATGATTTTATAAGTTAAATAATGGCACAAAGGTGATGACGGAAAAAACCATACCAACTTGAAACCTATTAGTATTCCAATTATTGAGTTAATTATAACAATAACAATAAAATAGAATATTGAATATAAAGGCATAAAAAATATGATCAACCAGTCAGGAGGGGAAATGTGGAAAAAATTATTAAAGAAAAAGGCAATAAGAGGATAGAAAATAGTCATTATTGTGGTGTTGAAAACAAGCAAAAAGAAAATCCCCGTTATATTAAACAAAGCAAAAACTGCAACGCCAATAACGAGGGGCAGGTGGATAATGGTAAAAACTGTATTTACGAAAGGTCTGATAAAGAAATTGTATATAAAATGGAAGATATTCTCGAAATAATATTTACCGTTCTTGCTTGGTTTTTCGTGTGGCATAAAGCAATTATCCTCCAAGAAAGTTGGGCCATATGGTTATTGAGAATAAGCGTTTCAATCGCTGCATTAGGGACGTTTTTTGGGGTAGTATATAACCCGTGGACTAGATGGATTTTTGGAAAATTTTTTATGCCGATGTTTTTTTTTAACATGTTGTTAGTCGTTTGGTTGGATAATTTAGGTTTTGATTCTTATTTTTCTATGTTTAAATGAAAAAACTTTTAGATTCAGAACTAATTTTATGCACTGACAGTCAATCATATTGACTCTGTAAGTTATGGCATAAACATCTACCGAAAAGGAAGGTTGGTGAAAGGTTATAAATACTCCAATGCTCGCAATACTGTTATCTATGTTAATCATACTTAACGGGTTTGTTGTTGATGTTGGGAGATACCTGGTGGCCCGAGCAGAACTTCAAACGGTAGTTGACGCTTCATCCCTTGCCGGTGTCGCAACGGCAAAAGCTGTACCTGAAAGCGAGATAAAAGTGCAAAAGGACGTCTCAGGCAAAATAACTGGCATGGAGGAAAACATCACTGGATTCAAAGTAGTTATTTACCCTGACCAGGCGGAAAAAGCAGCTATAGACACAGCCCGTATAAACGGAAGTCCTGAGTTTTGGGAAGGGCAGGGGGGTGAGTTTACGCTGGACGAACCGCCAGAGGATGGCAAACCAGGCTGGAGGGGATTTGTCTCCGGTGAGGATTCTTATTACACCCGGGCAAGGGTATGGATGAAGCCCGGTTTTTTCGGGCCGGTTATAAAGGCTGTATCTGGCAGAGAATATGTACCTATATATATAGACAGCACCAGTCAGGCAGTTATTAGTGAGATCACAAATTAAGGGAGGTTTTCATCTTGAAAAAAAGGATTTCTGCGCTTGTATTTCTGTTAGTTTTTTTGTTCGCACTCCCAGCCTGGGCGTCTAACAACTGGGAACAAACATTAAATATCCCGGTAAAAGAAGTTTGGATGTGGGGTGATAAACAGTTCGCAGTTACCAAGGGTGATAACAGTAAGCTGTATGTAAAAGAACAGGGCAAGAAGTGGGATGAACATCTAATCTATGACAACATCGAAGCAGACCTTCGATTCAGTTTTAAATACTGTGGTCACGCGCTAACGCCGGACAAAATGTACTTATTCGCGTTAAAAGACGGTGAGAAAGTAGTCTATACCAGTAGCGATGGCACCAGGTGGGAAAGCTCTGGCCTAACTTTCCCCGATAACACAATAGAAGTTGTGTCCCTGGGAAATAATGAGTTGCTGGCTGTTACGGACAGAGGTATGATGACGAAATCTCCTGATGGCGGTAAGTCATGGAACAATCATGTAGGTACAGGTGAGCCGTGGGATCATATAGCGGCGGTCGGAAATAAAGCGTTCGCTGTCATGGGTGGGGAGCTAAAAGTAACTTCCGACCTTGAAAACTGGACGGGTACCGGGTTTAAAATTGGGAGAGCTTTAATTGAAAGAAAACCAAAGGGAGGCACGTTTGTAAGTGAATACCTGGGCGGCACGGCTGTACCTTCCGTGGACTTTGCAGAAGATCAAACAGTTGCTGCATTTCATCCCGGCAGCTTAGGGAAAGTAGCCATTTCTACCGACGGCGGGAAAACCTTGGAAATAGTCAGTGAAGATAATTTCAGATACCGGGACGGTTATATCCCTTCCCGTGTTATGGCGCTGGCAGTAAGTAAAAATGTTATCTTTGCCGGAACTCCTGACGACTATACATTCTTTAGTGTTGACAAAGGGAAAAACTGGGATAAGGTTAGAATCCGAGAAGAGGTTAGAGATATGGCAATAGACGGTAACACAGTACTGGCCGCAACACCGAAAGGCGTTTACCAGCTTGACTTTGAAAAGCCCGAAATAGAGCAGGTTGAACAACCGCAGGAAGACGAGCAGCCGGAGTTAGATACAGATCAACAAGAAAAGGTAAAAATCAGCCCGGAGCCTGCAATCAGCAAGGTGGTCAAGTTTACACTCGATAAGAACCAATACATGGTTGGCGGTGAAACAAAGCAGATGGACACTGCCCCTATGGTGCATGAAGGCAGGACATACCTTCCCGTACGTTACCTGGCCCTGTCGCTGGGGGTGCCAAACCAGGGCATAAAGTGGGAGGCGCCATATATCACCCTAAGCAAAGGAGAAACTACCGTTAAGTTAAACGTGAAAGAGACCAGCATGGAAGTTAACGGAGTAGCTAAAGAAAGCGATAAGCCCCTTCTCCAAGAAGGACGCACATTACTACCGGCCAGAGGCATTGCCGAAGCATTTGGTTACAGCATTAGCTGGGATGGAGAAACTAAAACAATGACCATACAGTAGCTACCCAAGCGGGCCGTTAGTCAATTAGACTATGTGGTCCGCTTTTTATTTAAAGGAAAATTTTAAGGAGGGGCGTGGTGAACATTATTAAAAAAGTAACAATTTTAGTAGGCGTTTTAATAGCAGGAATTGTAATAGGCTCTACAGGGTACTGGTTCTTTACGGAAAAACAGCCTCAAATGCGAGCTTATCAGGAGGCCCAAAAAGAACAGGAACAGCTTGAGAGTATGGTGCATTCGGGAAAGGTATTGAAGGTAGGTAAAGGGCAACTGACCATGGAGCTTAAAGAAAGGGGCAGGGAAGATGTTAGTAAGGAAAGTGTAGTTGAAACAATAGAGGTCACAGAGAAAGCCTCCATCCAGGAGGGCATGAACTTTGTGAAAAAGGCCGGTGAAGCATTAACAGACTTAAGAGAATACATAGAGCCCGGCATGGACGTTAAAATTTTAGTAGATAACGGTGAGGCACGGGCTTTATATTTCCCCATACGCCGGCCAGAGACAGTTGCTGAAAACAGACCAAACGAACCAAATAATGAAAAGGAGGTAGAAAAAACTGGAACAAATCAAGCCCAGGAAGTGTCAAATATAGAGTAGACCGAACAAGTTTTCGGTGGTAAAATAATCTAAAGGAGCTGAATATATATGCGTAAACTAGCTATTCTTTTAACAGTTATTTTTATATTCTCACTTGCGGCACCGGCTATGGCCGGGGATGACTGGAAAGGTACAATATCCTCAACGGTTAAAACTCTTAAAAGCACTGCAGTTAATACAGTGAACACCCTAACGGGTAAAACAGTAAAGCTGTATGTCAACGATACGAAAATTAACCCTGACGTACCGCCGTTCATTGATGAAAACAGCCGGACTATGGTGCCGCTGCGGTTTGCTGCTGAAGCACTGGGTTGTGACGTTGAGTGGCTGGCCGAAAGCCGCACAGTAGAGGTAAAACGGGACAGCACCGATATTTCCCTGGTAATCGGCGAGAAGAAGGCAGAAGTAAACGGTGAGCTTATTGCCCTTGATACTAACGCTATTATTAAGGGGAGCCGGACCATGGTACCATTGCGGTTCATCAGTGAGTCCCTCGGGGCGCAGGTGGAGTGGGTAGCAGATGAGTATGCGGTTTATATAACCGATGAAGAAGTGAAAGTGCCGGAGCCGGAAGTTATTGATTTGACTGGTAAGGGTGAACCCATTCCTAAAGATCTTGATAACTGCTATGGCGATAGTAACAAGATCAACTGGGTAAGTTTTAAAGATATAAAACAAAACATTTACGAGATTGATGGTAGTAAAATTTATGACATGCAAGTTGGTAAGGACAAAATAATAGTAACTCAATCAGGTAGTATTGGGGCTGTTCAACTTCACCTATGGGAAGGTGGGAATATTGCACGATTCCGCGGTTCTTCAAGCCCCACTAAAGAAAAATATGATTGCGAATACAGTGTTGTAAACGATCGTCGAGATAAATACGGCAACTTACCGACAGCTGATATTACTAAAGTTCCCTATATATTACTTGGTGGCGGTCCATATGAAGGAACTGTACTTGGTGTAAATAACCCCTTGTATCAAGGGAGGTAATCTTTTTGCAAAAAGCCAAATTAATACTACTTGCTTTAGTTTTTACGATAGCCGTCCCGTGTGGGGCGGCTATCGCTGCACAGGAACAATTAATACATTCGAAAGTAAGCGTAGGGTACTGGGATATATGGAAGCATACTAATGGTGAATGGCAGGATGAAGGTGAACCTGGCCAATCTGCGCAGTATTCAGAGACATATACTATCCCAGATAAATTTCTGGATGAATACAAGATTACCAGAATAACTACATCATCACCAAAAGAGTTTAGTGAACAGGATTATAACATAGCCGGGAAATATTGGGACTTTAAAGGGAACAAAATTGAGTATAATGATTTCATGAATAGAATATACGGCCCTTATATACCTAAAGGCTATTCCGTACTTGGCTCTCCCATAACCTCTACAGGTGATATAACAGTTGAACGTTCTTTTATACTAAATCCAACCCAACTAGAAAACGGAAAAAAAGCCATCGACCTAAAAGCCTCGGCAAATCGCCACATTGTCGACCTCTCCGACAGGGAATTCGCCCAAGCCGCAGAAGGCTGGCGCTGGTACCAGCCGGTGCTTATCAAGTGGTATGGCGTACCCAAGGGCGTGCACGACCTACAGTTTACGGATCGAACCCCGCAGCTATTCGGCGACCTTACAACCGGTAACCAGGTTGACGGGAATATCAGCATTAAGAACCTTTCCAACTGGCCCACATTAGCACAATATACGCAGTTTAGAGTTTATATACAGGAAGAAGGCGGACAACCCCTAATGGTTAGCTCTGCCCCCTTATCCCTCGGAGGCCTGGAGGAAACCGATGTCAGCTTTGGGTTCAGATGCCCGGGTAACAAATTTAAGTTAATCCTAACGGCAAATATGTACTATAACGGCCGCTGGGTAGAAGAAAACCTGCGAGTTTTCAAGAACGGTAACCCCATATCAAAACCGGAAGAAGAATACCTCCGGAACAAGGTGGTCACGTCACTAACGCCGAGTATAGGCGGCGATGAAGACACTGGAGGGCCTTCCAACCTGGCAGTTACCGGCCTGCAGCTATTAAACGAGAACGGCAACCCCGTATCCGGTACGGTAATGGTTAACGAGCAGTACAAAGTTAAAGCCACCTTTAAATCGACCTTCGATTCATCGGGGGTAGCCAATGTCCGGTTCTACCTAAAGAGAGAGTCCGGTTCAATACAATTTAAAGACTGCAAGAACGTGATGTTCAGTCCCAACGGTACAAAAACCGAAACCTGGAACATGGCGGGCATGGGTGAAGATGTATCGCTCATGGCCACGGTAGCTTATAAATGGTGGGAGCAGCAGGATAAGTGGAAGAAAGAACCCTTTGACGGTAAAGAGGAAACAATTTACGACGATAACATTATGATGATGGATATTATAGGCACGGACGCTCCTGACGGGCCACCAACACCAGGGAGTTGGTTTTATCCGGTTTACTATCCGCCCATGACAGAGCAGTGGGTACCGATAACCGAGGAAAAAGAGGTTTTAAAAACTACGCCGGGATGGGTGCAGGTACCCTTTATACCGGATGATAAGCAAGCGGAGTTGAGGTATAGGATTACTGAATAATTAATCTGTATAAGCTTCAATAACATAAAAGGCGGTTTCCCCCATTTAAACTACCTAATTTTATATTCCAGGAGGAATAATATGAAACGGATTATGCTATTATCTTTATGTGCGGTTATAATTGCCTTTCAATTTAGCTTACCTGCTTTTGCAGGTGTGGCTTATGATGTGTACCCATTTAGGACTCAAAACCAAACAATAATAGCACCACCAGGCACTAAGATATTAGGCGTTAAGAGTTTTGGTGGTAGCCATAATTCTGGAATTACGGGATATGTAGAAGGATATACAGAAAGTGGATACGTATTATATGCTACGTATGAATGGATTGGTGTTGATGTTATTAGATTATATAATGGGGCAAAGATTAATTATGATGTTTCCATTGAATTTCCACAGGCAGTTTCACAAATCAAAGTATATTCAATAAATAATGGACTTGTTAGTGGAGAAATATGGTTAGAACGTACAACTGCTTCATTAAGCGATTTGGATTCAGTTAAGAGCAGTGCCGACGCGGCCAAAACTTCAGCCGATGCCGCCCACACGGATGCCCAAAACGCGGCCAACCGCACCTGGTACAACGGGAACGAATCAGCTTATTGGGCCTACCACGGATATGCTAATGCAAACTCGGCAAACTCAAATTCCGCAGCAGCCCACACAGATGCTCAGGCAGCACGAAATTTATTAAACGGGTCAGCCAATAGTGGCAAGTCACTAGCTTCTACCTACGATAAAGCTAATGCTGCGAATTTAAACTCATGGTGGGCAAAGAGTTATCTTGACGGTACTCAAAACGGCGGCAAATCTTTGGGTGCTACCTATGATAAAGCCAACGCCTCTAATGCGAATGCCTCTAATGCAGCTAATCGTACTTGGGATAGCACCGAAGGTAAATCCGTTACCACAATTGCAAAGGAAACTAGAAATAAAGCTGACACTAATTATAATGAATTAGTTGCACTTGCTGGTGACGTTAACACTTTAAACACTAATGTTACAAACATAGAAAGCTCATTATCAGGAGACACGACCCCACCTGTAATACAAAAGATAAAAGGACATAATGGTGCCACATGCACTACTAACTCGACTTTCAGCATTGATGTTACGGCTACCGATAACAAAATAAACCCACCGGAATTTCGCGCAAAGGCTGACACTGGCAGTTGGAGTTCCTGGACACAGACTTATAACACATTGACAATAGGTGGTATAACCGGTAACGGTGCCCATACTATAGAAGTCGAGGTAAGAGATGCGGCGGGTAATGTGGCCCGGGACTCTATTACCATATTTAAAGTTTAAATTAGAAAGGGTGTTTCCCATTTGAAAATGCGTTTATTAATAATTAGTTTTATTACGTTAACTTGCATGGTATGGACAAGTACATCATATGCCGCAACAGTAGGGCCGGAACTAAAGTGGGAATCACTGCAAAATATAACCGACCCAAGCGGTACAGACCTAGGTAATCAAAATGTTTATGGTTACTGGCTCAATTCAGGCGATTTTACAGTCTTTGTAGAATGCGATCCTGCCACCGGCAAACCGGTAGGCAGGGCTTTTTATAATAATGAAAAAACAGACATAGTAAAAGAAGAAGTTATTGTTGATTATGAATTCCAGGAAACTGAAGACTGGAGTAAAGTAAAAAAAGCCGAACCTTTAGAAATAAGTATAATGGCACCCAATGTAATTAGTGACCAAAGTTGGGATTGGGATTACTACCTTGAAACCGGCGAAATGAGAAGGTTGGCTAAAGGCCCTGTAACATGGCCCGGTGATACACGGGCTTACATGATTCCGGGTTCCGATCCTGATTATTGGTTAATTGTTGCCGAACTAACCAACCCTAATCCATTTCCCGTAAAAGCCGAAATTTACGTTAGCATTGATGACTGGAGGGAGGGTTTTTCCTCATGGGATGATGTAAAAACCCTTTCTAAAACTGTGGAAGATATACCGATTGGAGCAAATGCGACTCAATATGTATTAATAAACCGAGGTAAAAAAGACAGATATCTAGGAGATGATATTGATTGGGAAAGCTCTACAAGAATGGATGCCTGGTCTGAAGGATATTTTAAGTCAAACATCACAGAAAACTTAGATCCTAAACTTCCTGAATCACTGCAAAAAAATAAAGGTTATATTTCTTTTACCAGCTACGGCTGGGGACCCCCCGAAGCTGATGACCTTTCAGATGGTATACCAATGGGATTTAGTGTTGAATGCCATAATCAATATGGGGGATCGGAAACATATTGGGATTTTGAAGGGTCTGTCAGATGGATAAATGGTACCTGGGATGTTTACCCCTATACCTGGGAGTGTACAGAACCGGAGTTAGGAATACAAAAAGTCAAAAGCCAGTTCAATAAGTGGACTCCGGCAAATGTGCCACGGGTATCTGAAGATGAAGCAGCCAAGAAGTTCGGAGATATATATTTTAGTAAACTGCAATCGTCTGGGAATTCGGCACATTTAACCACTGGCCCATTTAAAAACGGATATGACCTACCAGGACCAGTATTGCTGGATTACGACAGCCCTAATGATTTAAACCTTGATGCTGATGTAGCCTGGACCGGCGGTTGGGACGAATATAAAGATAACGTTGGTTGGGTAGATGAAATACCCGTGCTTAAAAAACAGCCAACATTTATTGAATTGTACCGCTTTGAGGCCATGGATACTGAAGACATTGGTAAATTAGTTAAAGAAATTGTGCCTGGTTACACTGTTCAGGCTGACGAAATAAAAAGACCCTATTTAAGGATATGGGATAGCTTTAAAGACTTCACCATAGAAATAGAGAATAACGAATGGGATGACTATATTTACTACAAAGTAACAGTGAATCACCATGTGAAAGTTGAAGCAGTAAATCCCTCTGAAGATGTCAAGGCCGTATTTTCAAATGTAAGACTTGCACAACCGAATGATTACTTTGCCAAAAATGAATTAACCTATACGTTAAGTGACTGGCTAGATGCAGATGTAAAGGTATATTCAAAATATGACGACTATGATGATGCAGAACTTGTAGGATTTGGTAGTATCACTATTTCACCGAGCCAAACTAAAACCGTGTATGAAGATGATGTTACAAGTGAATTCACCGTTTACGAAAAAGCCATGTCCGACGAATATAATAGGTGGAGTGACGATTATTGGAGAGACTATGTTAAATGGGTGGGAAAAGAAGACATTGAAGATGCGATGAATGAAATTGCACCGATGTTTTATGACTGGAGTGGTGAAGCAGACTTTATTAACGGGGCCCAATTTAACATTAAGCCCTTAGAAAATTCTGATATCATTACTTTCTGTCAAGCCCTAGCCAAAATAGATGACGATGACGACGTTGATTACCGGGATTTCGGATTAGTGGAAGCATATAACGATAGCTGGTTAAAACCAATGTCATATTTTGACGATGACGGTTTAAGCATGAAGGCAAATGACGACCTTTGGGCACTATTAAATTTAAAAAAACAACTGAACGCGAGGATACGGTATAGAGAACCAGGTGGCTATTTCTGGCCCGTTATGAGTTATAGCAGTGAATATAAAAGTTGGCATACTAGCTTATATTACAAACAGTTTTTCAAATAAATATCTTGGCACTAAAAAAAACATAAATCCAAAAAAAACAACCATTGATTTTAGGTACGTGGGGGAAAACCTGATATATTAATTATTCTTTCAACCCATGTAAATGCCAAAATTAAAACTGGTAAGGGAGCGATGTTATAAATGAGAAAAACAAACTTCTTATTAGTGTTTACTGTAGTATTTATCATATTTTGCAGCTTTACGACAAGTGCTCAAGCCAGTGCTCCTTGGCAATATGAGGACCATTATTATACAGATATTAGCACCTTTGCTGATGAAGCTGTCTATGGTTACATGAAAAAGGTAATCCGTTGGCAAAACAATTCATGGAGCGATAACGTTACTGCAAGAGTATTTTATCCTCCGCCTGGTGAAACCTTTGGCATAATCGATTATTGGGTAGATGAAGATGCTCCAGGAGGATTTATAGCCTATTATGATGGCAACTGGACATACGATTGGTATTCTTATAATTATGGTGCAACTGAAAGATTGCATTTGCCGGATAATGTAACAAAGATTGCTTTTTATGCCAAAACAACTGGTTTTACATCTTATACCACAACAACATTAAAATTCTATTATTCATCAAATACGTACACAAATATTTCAGAAATAAATTCTAATGTTATCAGCACTAAAACTGCTGCAGAAAGTGCAAAGGCGTCTGCTGACGCCGCGCACACAGACGCACAGAACGCGGCTAACCGAACCTGGTACAATGGAAATGAGTCTGCATACTGGGCCTACTACGGAAAGGTGCGAGCGCAAGAGGCTCGGGATAATGCCGCAAACGCGCATACCGATGCAGAAGTCGCCGCTAACAGAACAATCTATTCTGGTAAAAGCTCTGCCCAATGGGCAGCTGAAAGTAAGTCCAGTGCCGGGCAGGCTAAAACGGCATCTGAGGCGGCCAAGAACTCAGCTGATACAGCTGTTAGCGAATTACAAAATGGAACTTACGGTTTAAGTGCTACAAAAACTAAACTAGATACAACCTACACAAAAGCCAACACTGCTGCCAGTCAGTCAACAACTGCAGTCAATGAACTCGGCAATGCTACTTATGGACTGTCGAAGATCAAATCCGATACGGGTGCTGCACTGACAAAGGCAACTACGGCTGCTAACCAAACAATTTATAACGGCAATTCTTCGGCATACTGGGCCTACGTTGCTTCAGTGAACACTGGCTTTGATACCATAGCCCCCTCCATTACAAATATTCAGGGCCAAAACGGTGCTACTTGTACGACAAACACCTCATTTACCGTTGTTACAACAGCCAGCGATAACGGGCCCGATAGTAACCTCCGGTATAGAGCGATATGTGATGGATTCGATAGCGGTTGGGGATCTAGTAACAGTGTAACTATTACAGACTGACGACCAGTGGTGCTAAAACAGCAACAATCAAGGTCAGCGACAACCCAACTTCACCTGATAGCGGGAATATAAGCCAGAATTCGTTTACTTTCTTTGTTATTTAGAAAACCATTTTAACTCCTTGGTTCATAAAGGCCAAGGAGTTTTTTGTTTACAAGGTCCTATGTAGTAGCTATGACAATAGTCATTTTTCCTTCGCCACTAACCTTGGTTATCAGTTGAATGGGACAAACCAAGCAAAGGGCAATTGTTAAAGGTACACTAATGAAAAGGAGGTAGTCGATCATAAAATCCAATATCCCATGGAAAGTATTGCTGGTCGTAATAATTGGCCTGGCAGCCGGTATAGGTTCACTATATTACGCAAAAGATTGGGTATCTAAAAACCAGGAGACTGTGAACGTACCGGTACCGGCAGAAAAAATAAGTGCAAATACCATTATCCAGGCAGACGACCTCACGACAAAACCATATATCAAAGCGGCCATCAGTAATAACGTCGAATTAAACCAGCAAAAAATAATAGGAAAAGCAGCGGTAACAGACCTGTACCCGGGGGAGCTGGTTTTAAAAAGTAAGCTAAAGTCAAACATGCAGGTACTAAAGCCAGGAGAGGTATTTGTGACAGTGAAGGCGGAAAGCTTAGAACAAATACTCGGTGGAAACATTTGCCGTAACATGATCGTGGACGTAATCTATACCGAAGAGGCTGAGAAGCCACCTGTACTTTTAGCTGAAAACGCTATCGTGGTAGCGGTTATGGATGAAAAAGGAAAGTCCATGGCTGAACCGGTAGCAGTTGCCCAGGCGGCAATACAAGGCATTACAGGCCGCGAAAAAGCACCTCAATACGTTATGCTTAAGATAAAGCGTAAGGAAAGTTATGAGTTCACACGGCCTTTAAACGGGGGGCACATTTTAATAACACAAGTTGGTCAGATCAAACCGCCAAAAATTGAGGTGAAACCGGAGATTAAATCAAAGGAAAAAGAAGCTGAGAAGCAACAGCAATCATCAAAACAACAGGCTGAACCACAGTCTGGACCTGTACAACAACGAGAGCCTTTGGCCCAACAACCCAAATCTACGCCAAAACCAGAAAATGACTAAAAGGAGGGATATCCTATTAGCACAGCTTTAAAGCTTGATTTATTCAAACAGAGAAAACGACAGGAATATGACATACAAGTAGGGGAAAAAAGCCTTGAGGAAACCGTAAAAATCGTGCGCAACCTTCTTTCTGAAACCCATATCCAGTCAGAAGAAGAAATTAATGAGACAAACGCCCTGGAAAAGAAGTGCATGGAAGGGTGCAGTGATTCCAGGCAGGCATTGAAAGAAAAAGTTCTTGCTACACTAGATAAATACAACATAACAGTACCGGAAATGAGCTCTGAAGAAGTAGCAAACTATATTTGTTGCTATACCTGGGGATTGGGGCCGGTGGAGCATATATATAACGATCCAACTGTTGATGAAGTTCAAATCATCGGACCTGAAACCGTTTACTCAATTCGGAAAGGGGTATATACGAAAGAGGAAGTTTCCTTCGCATCAGAGGATGACCTCTTTCATTTAATCAAAAGACTTATTCGTACGAACAAGGGTGACTTAAACGAGCGCAACCCCATAATTCGAACAGTAAGACCAGGTGATGGTTCCAGGGTAACGATTACTGGCCCACCGACCACAAAAACGTATACATTAACAATAAGAAAACACGATACCTTCTTAATTTCTCGGGACGCTCTGATTGCAAATGGTACAATGGACGGTTTTACCTATGACAGGTTAGCTCTTTTTTCTCTGGGAAGGCTTAATACACTTATCTCCGGACCAGTCAATGCCGGTAAAACCACTCTAATCCGTGAGATGTTTGGACACGGCCGGTCAGAACTCAGGGCAGTATCCATTGAGCCTGATTCAGAGCTGAGGCTTTTAAAGCACTACCCGGGGTGGAACATCATCGAACTGGAAGAACAAAAGAAGATTGGTATTGACATGGACGTTCTTTTTGAACTTGCACTACAGCTTTCCCCTGTCCGGATTATTTTCGGTGAGATTCTGGGAATTACCGAACTGCGAGGAGCAATCAGGGCCGGTGTTAGGGGGCAGACCGGAAACTTTTCTACTTACCACTCAAAAAACATAATGCAAGCCCTATTTAACATGGCACTAACTTACGCCGAAGAGTCCCATTCTTCGGTGATGACTACAGAAATGGCGCTCCGATGGGTAGTACAGGCATTCGATATAATCATTCAGATCCACACAGATCCGCAACGGGGTATTAAGAAAGTTGTCCACGTCGCTGAGCCCTATATAGACGGACAGGGCAACTTAAAGCTCCATGATGTTGTCAAGTGGCACGGTTCCAAAGATGACTACTACCAGGGCCACTGGGAGTACTTCGACTTACATGAAAGTATTATCGAAAAGCTCCATCAAAACGGTACGCCGGTTGAAGCTATTGAAAGAGTTGCTGTCGTATGCAGTTAGATACCCTAACCCTCATAGCTGAACATTTCACCCGGAGCAGCAATTTTTTTTACTGCATGATAGGTGTTGCTGCCGTAGCCGCTTCGGTTGTGGCAGCCATACTAGGAAAAATCCTGCTGGACTTAGCCCAAAATACCTATAACACATACACACCTAAACTGAGTAAAAAAATAAAAGCTGTCCAATCCAGGCCTCCGGCACATTTAAAAGAGGCCCTCGGTATTAAAGAAAAAAAGAAACAGGTAATCGACTTTAATGTTATAACTAAACGAATTAAGTGGCTGATACCAGAACACCTACTGCGCAACATGGGATTCATGGTATTAGCCATTTTCACGTCAATGATTGGTTTTACCCTCTGCATCAGCTACCTTGACAACTTCGGTGCCGGTGTTGTTTCCGTAATGGCGGTAATATTGATTTTCATTCAAGTTTTTTCATCAACAACTAACAAGGAAAAGAACTCTATTAATACCCAGCTCCCGGCAGTTGCCAGGGTATTCGGGGCGGTGATGGAAGACACCGGGAGCCTGCGCCTGGCACTGGATGCTGTGGCTGAACGCTCACCGGAACCGTCGAAAAATCTTTTTATGAAAGTCACCCAAATGATGGATCATGGCATTGAACCGGAAAAAGCCTTCAGCGAAATACCAAAAGCAGCCGGCAGTGGCTATGCAGTGATGCTTAAAGACCTTATGCTTGACGCTTGGCACCACGGATCTACAGTCCTCCCGAGGTTTGCCCGGCTGGCCGGGCAGATCGATTCCATGCAGGAGTTAAAAAACGAAAATGCCCCGGATGTTGCTTCGTCAAGGCTGACTTCCTTAATACTGCATATTGGAATTGTAGTTCTAGCACTATTGACGGTCAGGTTGATGCCTGATTCAAAGAAATACCTGATCGATGATCCCATCGGAAAAATACTGGTAACACTGAGCTTCCTTTCAGTTGTAATTGGTATAATCGCTGACAGAATGTGGGGTGATATTCAAGATTGATTTACCAACAATATCTTCCGTATGCAATTGCCGCACTGGGTTTTGCACTTGCTTTTGCCGGGTTGGGTGTATTAATTACTAACGGGGCCGAGGCTATCTACTACAAGTTGACCGGGAAAATAAATCTTAAAAAGTTGTATAAAAAGAAGCAGGAAGCCACAGACCCGGTTAAAACGTTAAAAAGTTGGCATGAAGATTTTGAAAAGAATAAAGAGCTCATCAATATGTCCGTTGTTGTATTGGCAATGGGCTTTTTGTTTGCTTTGATTGTTTCCGGCAAGACCCTTAAGATCTACGGTTTTGTCAGTGGCACCGGGGCAGGTGCACTCTTATATTCAATGTTTTCAAAGAATAAAAAAAAGGGGGTGAGGCTTAAGAAACTTAGAGAAGCGATGCTTATTTACGATGCTGTAAATGTTTTTGGGGAGACCGGCGAAAATCTTCCAAATACCCTGGAAAGGATTTTACCGGCGCTGGATGTGCTGCGTCCAGCTATAGAAAAGTTCATCAAAAGATACCCATACGAAAGTAAGGAAGCTGTATTGGATATGGAAAAAGATATGGACTTCCCCGAGGCCAGTCTTCTCACTTCCGTACTACTACAAGTCATTGCTTCGGGCGGGAACAATATGATCACAACCTCAGAAGGAGTACGGATGGAAACCATCCGCAAAACAATGTACAAGACAGAGATAGCAGTTAGGCCATTATACCGGCAATTAGTTTTGTTTTTGCCCCTGATTGTAGGTATGAGCATGGTGCTGTATGCCCTTGGAAGCCATGTGCTGGATTCGCTATCGGCATTTAATTCATCAAATATAATGAAATGAAGGAGGAACAAAATGAGTAAACTGCAAAAATTAAAAGACGTTGCTAAGGCGGTTTGGAATGATAACAGTGGCGCTTCAGAGACCATTCAAATAGTTGGTTACGCTATCGCAGCTATATCTCTTGCCGGTGTTGTAGCCGCCTTGGGAATTACTGCGTCAAAGCAAACTGCCGCAGATGTTTCCACTGATCTTACTAACTTCAATGTGGATGCCAGCGCAATAACGGATACCAGTGCCACTTCAAACACGTTCACCCTTGGTAACGGTGAACGTAGTGTCGATACTGTCACCCTAGATAAATAAGGGTTTAATCATGAATGTCAACAAGAAAAATGTTAAACAGGTTTGGCAGGACAACACCGGCTTCAGTGAATTTGTAGCACCCATTATTAAAGCGATCATTGCACTTACCGGGGGAGCTTTGGTCCTGACCATAATCTACACTGGAATTAAAGTACTGGCGTCAAATACAGCACAAAATGTAATAAACCTGGCTCCATAAGCAAAACCCGCTACGAACATAGTAGCGGGTTTTCTTTTTTTAGGAGAACATTTTTAATGAAGGGGGTACTCAATATCGAATTCCTTGATTATAGTTTTTACCTTTTTGCCGGGATAATAGTTACTGTCGGGTGTTACTACGATATACGGACAGAAACCATCCCCAACTGGTGCCCAGTTCCGGTATTCCTTTTAGGAATCCTCAAACACTTTATACACGATGGGGGTATTGGGATTTTATATGCCTTAATGGGGGGCATATGTTTTCTGGCCTTTTACTTGGCCATTATCAGCCGTTTTTTAGAAAAACTAGGTATGGGCGATTGCAAACTACTCTTTGCCATCGGCACTTTTGCCGGGGTAAATAACCTGGGCGTCTTACTGCCAGTGCAGCTCTTTATTACCGGCATAGCACTGCTTGGTTACATTGCTATTGAAGAAAAACTGTTCAACCCTGTAGCTTATGTTAAACACCTAATCTTTCAGTTTAAGATGGAAAAGTATGAAGGCGGCAAAAAGCTGGTTTTCGGCCCGTTTATCGGGATACCGTTTATTATTTACCTTATCACAGTACCGATTTTAATCGAGGTGGTGCACATTGTATGATCGCAAACCTACGTCAAAAGCTTATGGAAATTCTAAAGGACACTACTGGCGCTGGGTCAGCAGAGATGATAACCACAGTAGTAAAAGTTATCTTTGCAATTACGGCGGGGGTAGCAATAGTGGGAATACTCAAAACTGCGACCGGAGACACGTTTACGGTTATGATGAACCACCTAAAAGACATGGGCAATTCCGGGTACTAGGACATTTAAGCAATCAATCAGGTAATTCACTGGTCTCTCTATTGGTTTCTTTTACCCTTCTGGTATTTTTACTAATGCAACCGATTGACACTTTTGTTTTTCAATCAAAACACCAGATGGCAGAAAATATCATGCATAAATATCTGGCCCGGATGCGGTTAGAGGGCTACCTGACCACAACCGATGAAAATAACCTTATAGCTGATTTTAACAATATAAAATGTCTAATCCAGAACCCGGCCACCGATATAATAGCAAACGCAAGAGAGTCAAACGGTGACAACCGTATACTACGCAGCTCCGATCCAGTTTCCAGTGAGCTCACCCTAAAAATAACCTGTAAACCCGATCCACAGCCATGTAACTTTATGCAAATTTTTGGGGGTGCGCCTGGTTCAACAACAATAACTGTAGGAGGAAAGTCTCTCAGTGAAAGAGTTAATCCGTAACATATTAAAAGACCAGCGCGGCGTTAGCCCGTTAATGCTATTAATTATCTTTTTGCCACTCCTGATATTTACTACAACCTATTCTGTTACAACAACCCAGGGCGTTACCACTTACGATATTGACCTACAAAACGCAGTTGAGGTCTCTGCTCGTGCGGCCGCACAACAGGTAACCGATGACAGCCAGGCCTCGGGAACTCCACGCATACATACGGCTAATGCTCACACTATATTCCGGCAGGAGTTGGCTAGAAACATGGGGCTTAACGAGGCTGATCTAACCCCTCTGGCCGGGTCTAATATAGGTCAACCTAATTATGTATTTATCGTTTACAATACCGATGTTACATTTGCCGCGAGCGGGGCAGAACTTGCACAAAAATATGTATTCAGTTACGGTTCACTTACCAACTCGGCATTATTTCCGGCCGGAAACCCTACTTCATTTGTAGTCAGTGATACTGATATTACCCTTGGTGATGTTGGCGCTATAACAACTACCCTGGAAAAACCAGCTGTGGTAGCTGTTGTCAACGCTGACATGAAAAGGGCTATAGGTACAGACCCAGTGAACATGAGCCGGTGGATGGCTGTTAGACTGCATTATTAGGGAGATACCCTTTTTAAAGAAGGTGATTATGTGACCCCAATTTTATTTATCATAATGGCGTGTGTGTCGTTAATACTCTGGCAAACAGGTTTTTCTATTTGCCTGGATATATGCAAACAAATAGATGTTGGATATTTAAACCGGTCCTGGTTTTTATGGGGGGCCATTTTTTATTCCTTAGCCGGTATTGCTACGGGATGGGTAAAGAAAAACTTGATTATAATAATGGTCTTAGTTAATGCAGTAATCTTCCACGCCTACCTCATTCTCAATGCCTATAGAAATATAGAAATTTTGTGCCCTGTCTGTATTGCCTTTTTAACAGCAGAAATTGTTTTGACAGCCTTATATACATTTGATAAAGGCATGAAATTCGATAAGGTTGTGGCCCTCGGCCCGGGTAAAGCAGTATTAATTATATCTGCCACTTTATTTGTTTTATACCCGGCTGGTCCTGTAGTGCTAGGCGATACAAAGCCAGTTGCCGAAGAAAATGAACCGAAAACAGAAATGGTTGCTTATTATGAAGAGTCAGGAATGCAAACTGTCAGTAACCAAACGTACCAAACAGAATCTACACCCGAAGAAACTGAAACCACTGATTTAATAGAAGAAAGAGCAGACTATAACTATATCCTTAATGTGGGAAATAGCCACGGGGTAGAAACTAAAATCGACCTATCCCAAAAGCCGGCTCTTATGTTCGCATGGTGGTGTGGCCATTGCGACCAGGTGCTTAAAGATTACTCAGGTTTAAGACCGGATGACAGGCCATATCTAGTAGCTGTCTACCCCAAAGGGATTAACGACCGGCAATATGTTGAGCAGAAACTAAAAGCGAACGGGCTTAATGGAGAATATTACATTTGCTACGAATCGCCCCCGGTTGAAAGTATTCCGATGCTGGTATGGTTCTCAGAGGGTAAAATTCAAAAAACTACACCCACCTTCGGTGACAAAACACTGTTGGGCAAAGCACGTATCGAGGTTGGCTATACCAATAGCGGCCATAACGCAAGGTTATCTGCTAAAGCCATAGATAACATCATACTGCTACCCAGAGAAGTTTTCTCATTTAATAAGACCGTAGGAGAGAGAACAGTAACACGGGGTTTTCGGGAATCTTTAGTCATTATGAATTATGGTGACGGACCCGAGTATTCGGAGGGAATTGGTGGCGGTATCTGTATGACTTCCACAGTCTTGAACTGGGCAGTAGAAAACGCTGGCCTGGAAGTCATTGAACAGCACCCTCATAGTTTACCTGTCTCTTATGGAAAAGTTAGAGAAGATACTGCAGTCGCATGGCCCAACTACGATTATAGTTTTCTTAACAATACAGGCAAAAAAGTAACACTCAAAACTAAAAACATTGGAGAGTGGTTGGAAATTGAGATTTGGAACAATTAATTACTGGATAGCTATTTTAAGCCTAGTCTGTGTTTCAAGTTTTAGTTGCGGTTATATAGTTGCGAATGCTAATACGAGCACTACAGATAAACTTAACAATAATATGAAAGCGGCAACCCTTCAAGCCGAGCAGCAAAAAAATGAAATAACCATCAGAGGTAAAGACGGTGCTACATGTACTACCAGCAATGAATTTGTAATAGTTGTTTCCGGTGTTCAAATAAAAAATATTGAGGATCTTCGGTACCGGGTATTCTGTGGTGACTTTGATAGCCAATGGGTGTCAAACGGGACAATTACTATTCCAAAGCTTCATGAACCCGGTGCTTATACCGCTAGGGTGAGAGTGAGCGATAACCCGGGAGATCCGAACTCTGGAGATGTACAAGAAAAAACTTTTACTTTCTTTAAACTTTAACTCCCTTTTGGGAGTTTTTATTTTTTAGGGGGTGATTTATTGTGCCGACTGACTAGTTTAATAGTTTTAATAATGTCGGTGTTTCTAATACCGTCACACTGTTTAGCTACTTCGCCGTCCTGGGAATATCGCATCAATGCAACTGATACTACAACAATGCTCGATACTGCAAACACAACGGCAAACGTTGACACAACAAACAATGAAATAAGGCTACCAAAATTCTTACCCAGCGCTGTTTCATTCTGGCCGGATGGTTCAGCAGATTTTGTTGCTCTGGGGCCGAAAAAGGTTATACATTGCAGTTACGATCAGGTGTCAGGCAATTATGTGGAAAACGCCTTTTTAAGTGTGACACTACCTGAAGATCCCCTTGCTGTAGTGGCCGTTGACCCATTCCCTGAAATGGTTGTTATTACTAAAAATCACAGCTATCATTACTCATTTGATGGAACCGGTATGGTTGTTAACCCTGCAAAAACTGCATCGGCATTTGCAAACGTACTAGCGGCCGGGGCATATGAAACGGATAAAATAGGTTTAAATGGGAGCACTATAGAAGCGTATACTTTTGACGGTACATCAACGCAGCGGGACAGTTCACTTGAACCAGGTGGGTCATTCACTAGACCTTTAGACGTTGCCATGTATCCAGATCGACGTGGAATGGTCATAGCAGAACCGGCTAGAATTAGGACTTTTCTTTATACAGGGTCTTCAATGCAGGAAGTATCTTATCTCTCTGTTTCGGGCCTCACTAATGTAAAAGACGTTACTCTCGGTGAGAATTTTAGAGTAACAGGCATTGTAAACGGCAAACAAAAAGAATGGGGATTTGATGCAGCCTCCTTTAGCATGAAAGAAATATCAATGCTTGAAGTCACGGGGTTAAGCTCCCCCAAAAGTGTAGCTTTAAGACTAGGAACTTATGACCGAGTAATCCTTGACGGTAACGAGTATAAATATTATCAATTTGACGGTACAGGCTTGACCTACGATTCTGTACGTTCTGTAACAATTTCAGGTGCCGAGAACCTTGGCGGCTATTCGGATTCAGCTACCGCAGTATCATTGCCAATAGATCCGGGTTGGGATACTGAAAAAGTACGTATGCGAGCATACCACATCCTTCCCGATGGTACTTCGGCAACCTGGTCGGTCACGGCTGATGGTGCTAACTGGGTAAAAAGATGGCGCGTCCGGGGAACCAGTACAGAGACAATTGCTGAAATCTCGGATGATAATGGTTCTACATGGACACAAATTGGGGATGCCTCATTCTGTACGCCGGATTCTGTAAACGATACTCGGACTGAATTATACGCAAACGTCACGCCTGGTCGAAATATTGTGTGGAAGGTTCAGTTAAACACTACTAACATTACATCATCACCGGTGATTAAGCCAGCCATTGCTGGTGGGGTTGCTGTTAAGTGGGAGTCCGGCAACCCTCCGGAATTGCCGGAAGTCACTGTACCCTTACCCGGGGGAGGTTCATGTTTTACTACTTCCACCCCTACTATTGAATGGAATTATAATGACCCTGACGGGGATCCGCAGGGAGCATATCAAATTCGTGTACGGCGAAAATCAGACACGGTAATCATTTACGACAGTGGGAAACGATTAAGTTCAAATACTCAGCATACAATACCGACAAGCTCAGCCGGTGGTACTCCCGGGGCCTTATGGTCGTCGGGTGCCTACCAATTTACAGTTGAAATAAAAGTCTGGGACGATACAGGATTGGAAAGCAATTGGTGTGCACCAGCAGAATTCTGTGTGGTAGCCTTTGACCGGCCGAGGATTGCTGAGATAGTCTCACCCCCTGCTGGTCAGATAGCTCCTGACCCGAATGATCCTACCACTCATATCGTTATCGAAGAAAATACAATTGCAGACAACCTCCCTCTTGCCAAAGCAGGGGCACGGGTAAAAATGCTGGTTGATTCCATAGGACCGGTTACAGTACCGTTAACTAAAGCACAATTTCCTTACATCGGCGGTGACGGCCAGGTAAAACAGGCGACTGTAAAATCGCCGGTGGTAAACGAATACCCAGCCGGAAATGCAGTAAACAGGTGGGAAATTGACTTCTGGACCGACGCTAACCTGGAAGTTTGCCCCACGGGAACCATTGTAAAGATGGAACTAGACGGTGACGCTGGCGCAGATGGTATTGCAAGCACGGATGCTCCCTCTTACGCGGCCGGAGTTATCCAGACCAAAGGGAGTATATATGAAGACTGGATTACGGTGATTCAAGGTAGTGATTGAGCCTTTTAAGGCTCTTTTTTTTTAAGGTAAAAAACAGTTAACAAAGGGAGGGAGCGCAATTAGTTACAAATGTACTGGAAACATTGAATAACATTTCGGCTATGAAAGATACCTATCTTGCTAAACATCACCGGAATGTATGTCAATACAGCCTAATTATAGCCAAAGCAGTTAATGTACCCAATAAATCAATTAAAACAATTCAACAAGCGGCATTGTTACATGATATCGGTAAGATTGGTATCCCAAATAAAATACTATTTAAGCCCAAAAACTTGACTCACGCTGAATGGCAGATAATGATGCTACATCCGTTAATTGGTGCAGAATTGCTATCTTCTGATTCTCTCAATAATGAAGTTGTTGAATCGATCAAACACCATCATGAACGCTGGGATGGAACTGGTTACCCAGACGGGCTGGTAAGAAAAGATATCCCACTGGCAGCTAGAATAATTACCGTGGCCGATTCTTATGACGCTATGACAACGAGCAGACCTTACGGAAAAATATTTAGCAAAAGAGATGCATTAGAAGAAATAACTCTTTGTGCCGGCACTCAGTTTGATCCTGAGTTAGCCGGTATTTTTGTCTCGTTAATTACGGATTCACAATATAGTGATGAACTATATGCAAAAAGGTCCCTCACTATGAATTTATAAAAAATCACGAAAGGTGGAAGATATTATGACGACGATTCCAGAAACACAAGTATGCCAGTTTCCTCAAAAGCAAAACGTGGTGGCAGTTGATGTGGGGTACGGTTTCACCAAGGCAGTATCAAGCAGCGGCAAAAGATCATGTTTCCCTTCAGTAATCAGCCCGGCCAGGGATCTGCCCCTGGCCGAACTTACGGATAACAGTATCGGGCATAGGGTTAAGGTTCGTAAGGAAGGTGGACAAGAAGAGGAGTATTTCGTGGGAGAGTTAGCAATGCGAGAAGGACATTCTGTACACTTCACTTTAGATGACGTAAAGCACAAGCATCCGGCCCATGACATAGTCCTTCTTACAGCAGCAGCTCTTTTGTTGCCCGAATCAGTCAATAAGTTGGTTGTTGGCCTTCCGGTTGATTATTATCGGGAGCAAGGTAAAAGTCTTAAAAGCCATCTTCAGAATCTAAGCGCAACAGTATCAGTAGATGGAAAACCGGAAGTATCGTTAAGTTTTGAAGATATACAGGTATATCCGCAGGGGGCCGGCGCTCTTCTTACCGTGCCAGACATACCTGGAGGCGGCATAGTTGCCCTGGTGGATGTTGGACATAAAACCACAGACTGTGTTGCTATTGAACTAAAGAATGGAAGCAGCAGGCCGGTCCAATCCATGTGTGTCAGTGTGGAGGCCGGCATTTTACATGTGCACAAAGCGGTATCGGAGGAATTTTTAAAGCGCACCGGCATACGCCTCCCTGCTAATTACATGGAACAGGTATTGCGCGATGGCCAAATATGGTTTAGAAGTGAGAAGTTAGATTTAAGCCAGACTCTTAATGCAAAACGCAGCGTGGTCGCCAGGGCTATTGTGGATGGAATAATGGCTGCTTGGGGTGACCGTGCTGATTTCGTGCGGCAGGTCTACCTGGCCGGTGGCGGTGTTTTAGAACTGCCGGAACTTGCAGATATGCTTAAGGGCTCATCCATTGTTCCGGATGCACAATTTGCCAATGCGCTTGGCTTTTTAAAGTTTGGTGAGAGCTGAGGAGGTACAAAAAGTATATTTAAGATGGTGCGACCAGGGAAATGCATGTGTTACAAGGCTTAGGAACAAAATTTTTTGTAAATCGTCACATTAGTTCCAAGTGTAGAGAATGCGTGGTGTGACATTTACCACTTAAATCAGACCTTATCCCGTGTGGCTGTGTGCTTGCCCCAGTCACACCAAAAAGTAAAAACAGGTGTGACAGAAAAGGCTAAGAAAAGGGTTTGAAGCCACGTGGGAGTATGGCTTAAGTTGGTCGCACCCAATCTTTAGCACTAAGCTATTTTGCCTGCCAGGATTATAAAAAATTTATCTTTCATTCAATGTTAAGCTGTAATACAGGATAAAAGCAGACACTGCAAGGCCTAAGCGTGAATTTGATTCAAAAATGTAATACAACATCAAAACAGTCTACTTTCCTGTATTACACTTTTAATTCAAAACTGGTGCAAATTCAACGGGCAGTAGAGATTCCCCGGTAATACAGATTTATATTTTGTGGTATTACACGAAGGGTGGTAAATAGCCCGTGAAGCCAGGTAGGAGTAAGGACAAAAGCTGTAATACAAAGATACTGCCGCTAAGACTTCATTTGACCACCCGGTTTTTTCATATCCCCATGGTGAGCGCTGTCGGGTGCACACTAATCCTTTTTGTTTTTTAAAACCGATAGCGAAAACTTAACCATATATTCCTTAGCCCCTAACTCCTCAACATTATGCATGTTTTTGAACGCGTACAATAGTAATACATGAGAAAATATAGCAAACATCAAGGTTTCTGGAATACTCCAGGCTGGCATAAAAATTTGACTGAGTCTTTTAGCAAAAATGTTCATTAAGGTTGCCCATGCAACAAAGAAAGCTATAATCCAAATTTGGTTCCTAGGATACTCGAACAGTAAGTAGCCATAAATAAGGGTTACGGCAAACCAACTCAGGACAAAAAAAACTGGTATACCCCAGAGGGTGAAAATATCAGGCTTATAGTACCAAAGTCCAAGAATATGCACAGCTAGTAATTGCACAGCCCAGGTATAAATAAATCCACCCAAAAATGCGAATACCAAAAATTCCTTGATGTACCTTAATGGTATGAGAAATAAAACAAGGGACCAATAAGCGGCTGCTTGGGTAAGCCAATATAACTCCATAATGAAATATCCTCCCGAGGATAAATATGTACAGTTTTAGTGACATTATTGCATTTCACTTTAGGAAAATGTAAACAATTTATCTTTCATTCAATGTTAGCTGTAATACAGGGTAAAAGCAGACACCGCAAGGCCTAAGCGTGAATTTGATTAAAAATGTAATACACACATTCAAAGCAGTCTACTTGACTGTATTACACTTTCAATTCAAAACTGGTGCAAAGTCAACGGGCAGTAGGAATTTCCCGGTAATACAGATTTATATTTTGTTGTATTACACGAAGGGTGGTGAATAGCGCGTGAAGTCAGGTAGGAGTAGGGATAAAAGCTGTAATACAAGGATGTTGCCGCTAAGACTTCCATTTGACCACCCGATTTTTTCATACCCCGACGGAGAACGAAGCCGGGTGGCCAGGGAATGGTTAGAGCAAGGTCGGAAGATGACAGAGACCATGGGAGAAATAAAACGAGAACTTCAGGAAATCAAGCATAATTTAAAAAAAGGTGGGCAATGGGAAAAACCAGACCGAGTTATTGAGCAAGAAGATAATACGAACAGTCAAAAAAACACAATTGATCCCACAGTATTTTTGGATATATAGCAAAAAAATATAGGCATTGGAGGAGAGACAATATGCTGGTTTACTTAGCACACCCGGTTGTTTCGGATCCAGCCGGCAATTATCAAAAAGCCAAGCAAATAGCAAGGGAAATTGTGAACCGGCACCCGGAAGTGGTGCCGGTTTCGCCTGTATTAAACTTTTGTTATTTTCGCGAGCCTGAGGAAAGGAAGAATATCATGAGGTGTTGTTTACGGCTTTTATCGGTGTGTGAAGAACTGTGGCTTACAGGGCATTGGTGGAACTCCAGTGGATGCCTGCAGGAAAAACAGCTAGCTGAAGAACTTGGCATTCCTGTGCGGATATATAGCCTGCCGACCGCAATTAACGCGGTGGAATAGTGGGGGATCTTGATGGTTAGTGGCAAAATATTTAACAAACTTAAGCGAGTAGTCGTAAAAGAGGAATTCGTCGCACTTACAGGTGATATGATAAAGAGCATTATTTTAAACCAATTTATTTACTGGAGTGAGCGAGTTCAAGATTTTGATAAGTTTATCACAGAAGAAAAAGCCCGGGCCAAAGTGGACGATGAAGAAATCAATATCAAGCCAAGCAATGGCTGGATATACAAAAGCGCTGAAGAATTATCCGAAGAAACTATGCTTAACCTTGCCCATAACACTATCAGGCGCCATATCAAGTTTCTTACTGACAAAGGCTGGTTAGATCAAAGAACGAATCCGGAACGTAAATGGGATAGGACAACTCAATACCGTGTAAACCTTGTAAAAATTAACAGTGACCTAATGAAAATCGGTTATGTTTTACAAGATTATAAGGTGGAACTCCTTGGGTTAGAAGAAGGCAAATCAGTAGCTGACAATCGAATGTTCGAAAAGGACAATGCATTGTCCAAAATGTACAATGGAACCTCCAATTTGGACAATCGAACATTACAAAATGGACAAGCAATACCAGAGATTACTACAGAGATTACTACAGAGATATATCCTTCCAACCATCCATCTTCAAACAAAGATAATATTACCTTGGAGGAAAACATTGGTGATGGATTGATGGATGGAGAAGCCATTAACGATTTACCTAATAAATATGCTGATGATACAGAACAACAAGAATCGTTGGGTGTAAAATTAGTTATCCAGCAGATTTGTCAAAATACCGGCGCAAACGCAGTCCAAGTCCAACAGGCTATAAAAAGGGCAAACCAAATGGAGCAAGAAGGTAAGGTTAGGAGCAATTACTTAAAACTTGTGGAAACCATAGCGGGCAATATCGTCAAAGAAGATCTAGTTAAAAATAGTAACCCCAGTGAAAGGGAGAAAAGAGAACAGGAGAAAAGTGATAAGGAATTTTATAGAGATCTGTACGCAGGCTGACGAAAGGAAGTGTTTTACCATAAAGAGTTTAGTCTTAGCTGAAAAACCCTCAGTTGCCCGGGACCTGGCCGGAGCGCTGGGACAATTTAAAAATAAAGACGGCTATCTGGAAAACAATGACTACGTGGTCACCTGGGCCATAGGACACCTGGTGGAACTGGCCGGGCCCGAGCATTATGATCAGAGCCTTAAGAAATGGAATCTTAGCACGCTTCCCATTCTGCCGGAAAGATTTAAACTAAAACCTAATTCGAAAACAATAAAGCAGTTCAAAGTAGTTAAGGAACTGGTTAACCGGTCCGATATCAAAGAGCTTATCTGTGCCACGGATGCTGGGCGCGAAGGGGAACTGATATTCCGCTATATTTACCGGCTGACCGGCAGCAAGAAGCCCTTTAAGCGTCTGTGGTTGTCGGAAACAACATCGGGAGCAGTAAAAAAAGGATTTGAAAACCTGCGTCCCGGTACAGATTTTGACTGCCTGGCTTACGCAGCGGAGGCCCGCAGTAGAGCAGATTGGCTTATCGGCATTAACGGTACCAGAGCCTTTACGGTAAGGCACAATAACCTGCTCTCGGTTGGCCGGGTGCAAACTCCCACCCTGGCGTTAATCGTCAACCGGGAACGTGAAATCAGAAACTTTGCACCCACCCCGTTCTGGGAATTGCACGCTCAGTTTGCCAAAGAAGATGGACAGACCTATACGGGCAAATGGTTCAAAGGCGACCAGAACCGCTTTTCTGCCGTGGAAGACGCCAGGGCTGTGGAAAGTAAGGTAACCGGCCAACCGGCTAAAATCAGGGAGATAAAACAAAAAGACACTTCCGAACAGCCTCAGATGTTATTTAACCTGAATGACCTGCAGAAAGAGGCTAACAAAAAATTTGGATTTTCGGCAAGCAAGACCCTCTCTGTTGCCCAGGCGTTGTACGAGACTAGAAAATTGCTGACTTATCCCCGTACAGACAGCCGGTATATGACTAAAGACCTGGCCGGGACAATACCGGGCCGTCTCACTGCCCTGGCCGGTGTGAGTGGATACACACCGTTTGTTACCACAGCACAAAAAGCCAGTATTCCAGGTAAGCGATACGTTGATAACAGCAAGGTTACCGACCATACAGCACTAATTCCCACGGAAACTAAGCCTGACTTTGGCATACTGACACCCGACGAACTTAAGATTTACGACCTGGTGGTTCGTCGTTTCCTGGCTATCTTTTACCCACCGGCACGGTATAAGCAGACCAGGGTGGTTACCGAGGCAGCCGGAGAAACCTTTCTCACCACCGGCAAAGTGGAATTGGATCAGGGCTGGAAAGCCGTGTACTCACCGGAAAAGGAAAGTGAAAATGATGATAACGCCGGTACAATGCCGCCCCTGTCACAAAACGAGGCAATGAACACCCAAAAGACCGAGGTTAAAGAAAAACAGACTCAACCACCCAAGCGTTACACAGAGGCAAGTTTGCTGGCGGCTATGGAAGGGGCAAGCAGATTACTGGACGATAAAGAGCTCAAAGCAGCCATGAAAGGCCACGGCCTGGGCACACCGGCCACCCGGGCAGCTATAATAGACCGGCTTATAAACGTGGGCTACATCGAGCGCAAAAAGAAAACCTTGGTACCTACGGAAAAAGGCGAAGCTCTTATCGACCTGGTGCCGGAAATAATCAAAAGCGCTGAAACCACAGGCCAGTGGGAGAAAACCCTGGCCGATATTGAACAAGGAACGGCTGATCCCAAGGAATTTATGGCCGGTATCACCGAATTGACCAGGGAAATTGTTGAAAATACACGGAACCAGGAGGCCGCCAGTATGCCTCAGCAGGCTAATGATGCACTGGGCAAGTGCCCCTTTTGCGAAAAAGATGTGCTCGAAGGCAAAAAAGGTTTTGGCTGCAGCGGCTACAAGGAACAAGGCTGTAAATTTATAATCTGGAAAGAGATTGCCGGTAAGAAAATAACCCGCACTCAGGCTAAAGCGCTGCTGGAGAAAGGGAAAACCAGTGTAATAAAAGGCTTTAAATCTAAAAAAGGCAGCAAATTTGACGCCGTTCTAAAGCTGGAAAACGGGAAAGTGGAATTCCAGTTCGACAATGGCCCACAAAAAGAAAGCAGTAAAAAAGCTTTTGGCAAATGCCCGCTCTGCGGCAAGGAAGTCATGGAGACAGCAAAAGGATACAGCTGCAGCGGGTATCGGGAACAAGGGTGCAAATTTGCAGTATGGAAACAAATAGCCGGTAAAAAAATTACCGCAAAACAAGCCCAAGAGCTGATGCAAACTGGTAAGACTGGCCTCATAAAAGGATTTAAGGCAAAGTCCGGTAAAAAATTCGACGCGGCCCTGGTACTTGGACAGGACGGCAAAGTGAATTTTAAATTTAACGGGAGGTAGTAACCTTGGAAGCAGAAGTTATGGAATTCATAATGCGCCTTAAAAAAACCACCAAATGCAAAGCATGTTTCAAAGAGAACATGGACCGCATCGGTAGGCTATATTTGACCATACAGGCAGTGGAGCAAATGAACATTGGGGATGAGTTATTAGTTCAACTGGCCCCGGACAAAACATTTTTCCAAGAATCCAATAAGGGCAGTTATACTACCAAAGTTGTTTGGGACAAAGAAACAGCAAAGAAGGTTCGTTTTTCCGAAGACATTACTGAAAAAGGCGAACTAGGAGTAATTTATATCGGCAAAAACATTCTGGAAAGCCTGGGCGTGAAGGACAAAATAGCTGTACGCATTACGCCGCCTGGTAACACCGGGGGTGTTACGGCTGCCGAAGGATAATACAAAACTGGTTGGAATTCATGGTCAACAAATAGAAAATTGGGTTAAAGAGCACAAAAAAGCTGCGCTGGCGCTGGGAATTACCCCTATTGCCGTGCCGCTTTTTTATTTTGCCGATGTTTGGGCCCTGGGCAATTTAGCCGCTGGTATTCATGACACCATCGCAAGTATTCATAATTTCACCGCAGGGCTGCATGATGCGGCCGCAAGTTGGAACAGCATACCAATGTTTGATTCGCCGGAAGAAAAACCGGCAGCTGCAGCTGCGGTAACTGAAACACATGCCAAGCTAATGCCTTATTACCTGTCACACCCGATAAGCACCGGCTGGGCATGGTTGACAAAACCATCGGAATCACTGTCTCACCCTGAAATAAAACATACATGGCTGTGGCTCAATGCATTCTTCGGTGCCGGTGCAGCCGGCGCTTATATGTGGTGGCGTTTAAAAAAGCGGCAAAACAAAGCCAACGCTTACAACCGAGTTCACGGCTTAAAAATAATAGACAACCCGGCATACGGCACTTCGCGCTGGGCCGGTCTCAAAGACGTAAAAAACTTCTGTGAATTAGGCCCCCCGGTACCGCCTGAAACCAACAAAAGTATGCGAGTCAAATTTCCAGGTGGCAATGTGATTGGTGAGTTGGAAGGTAAGATCATCAGGGTGAATTTCGATAAGATGCCTGAAGATACACCCAAAACTGCACCCCATGCTATATTTTACGGCGGCACCGGCTCCGGTAAATCCTTCAGCATTGTTATCGGAAATATCATAGCGGCGGTTGCAGAAGGCCAAAGTATTATCGTGATAGATCCAAAGGGTGAGCTATTTGCCACAGTCGGCAAATGGCTCCAGGAAAAGGGATACGAGAACGTATGGGTACTAAACTTCATGATGCCAGAACACAGTCACCGGTGGGACCCGGTAATCGAATGCCGAGACGACGCTGAAATTTCAGAGATGATTGATACACTCTCTAAAAACGCGTCCAGCGGCAGTGACTCCTATTTTGCACTCAAAGCCATGGAACTGATGGAAGCCTTCATAGGGCTCTTAAAGGGTGATTTCCCAGAAGAGCAGCAGCACATGCGCTCCCTGATGACCCTTGCCTCTTGGCCGGAGGAAAAACTTGATGAACGCTTTAGGGAAGCTCATAAAGCTGGCAAAATCAGCCCCATGATTTATGAACGCTGGAGGGGGGTGGTGAAGAAAAACTATGAATACGCAGTTTCCAACCTAACTGCAGTATTAAAGAACCTCACCACAGCGCCTCTAGCAGCCATGATGTCGGAACAGGAAATTGACTTAAACCAGTTAGGTCAGAAAAAGACAGCGCTATTCCTAATTATTCCTACCGGTGGCGAAGGAGTTTACTTGAAGCCCATCCTGTCTATACTCTACAAGTTCATATTCAGGAGATTAGATAAACTAGCTTTCAAAAGCCCCGGGCAAAAATTACCCGTCGGTGTCAGAAACATTTGGGATGAATTTGCCAACGTGGGTATGATACCGGGACTCCCCGAGATTATATCCACGGCCAGGAGTAAAAGGATACACATTCAAATGATTTTACAAACCCCTACCCAACTGGAATCTGTTTACGGCCATGATGATGCAAAGATAATTCTAGGTAACTGCCCCACAGTAATGCTAATTGGTGTGGCACCAGGCGATAGAGAGTTAGCCCATATGTTTAGTGGACTAGTTGGCAGTGCCGCAGTAGAAATAGAAAAAGTGAGTGAGGATTTAACTGTTCCGGGCAGACACCTTTTTGAATTCAAGCAAAAGGAACGGACAGTGATTGAAAGACCGCTGATGACAATAGACGAGATCCTACGTTTAGACCCCAGGTATAGCATTGCACTCCTGCAGTGGTCATACCCGGTATATCTTCGCAAAGTAGGATGGGTAGAGTTACCACAGGCAAAAGAAATCTGGGAATTAGGCATGCTGCCGGTGGAGGAGGTGGTACCGCACAGGGGATTTGACGTGAGTCTCCCGGAGGTGGATGATCATGACGCAACATCCGGAAAAGAGCTGCCACAGCCATCTAATAAAGTCACTGATAGACAGGTTAAAACCTGGTCTGCAACTTAAATAAAAGAACATGGGAGGTTGGAAAAATGCTATTGTCACCGGAAAAAAACTTTGGTGTTGAATTTTGGGATAAACTTTATGATGCAAAGGACCGAAACAGCGAAACATATGTCACGGTGGTTGCCGTGGTTCAACAAGAAACACTTCAGGAACTGGCCTGGGAAGTGGAATTTGACGAAGCATATGATGTGCGTGGGTTAGTCTCCTTTAGTGAAACAGGTCTGCCCAATGAAAAAATGATGAATTACTTCGTCGGTCAAGAAGTGAGGGTAATAATTAAAGGAATTGACAAAAAGAAAAACTTGGTGGCCTGCACCCGCAGAGAAGTAGTGGAACAATACCGGGAAAGGATATTGAGAATGGTGGAAGAAGGCCAACAAATAGAGGCCTGTGTAACGTTTGTGACCGATATATGGGTAGGGCTCGACCTTGGAGGCGGCGTTTTAGTGGACCTGGACAGGAAAAGAGCCGGTACATCAAGGTCCATTCCTTTGAATGCTATATATCATGAGGGTCAAAGAGTCAAGGTAACGATTGAAAAAATTGACAGAGATAGCGGGATGATATCTGTTTCACCAGTAGACCCATGGCAAGAGATTCGCTATGCCCGTGGAGATAAAGTTTTAGGTGAAGTGGTCCACCTCGGCGAAAAAAACATCTTCGTGGCCATAAGGGCCGGGATTGTAGGTATTGCACCTTATCCGGCTAACGGCAAAAGCCCGGGAATAGGGGATCGATTTAAGTTCAAAGTAAACGAATATGATCCTGATAAAAAATCGCTTAGCCTCGGATACTTTGATCCCGAAATCATTCGCGCACGTAAAAAGAACCGGGAATACAGGAAAAAGCATGGGCGTAACCAGTCAATAAAGGCGGATAAGTAATGTTTTGTAATTACGAAACCGATTACTTCCTTGAATCGATAGAAACGAGTCAAGGACGAAGGTATAATATGCTTCCTCCAGGATCTCAGGTGGAACCATTAATAGGCAGAAATATATCAAAGGACGACGTAGCAGGTTTCTTTCGAAGCCTGCTGCTGAATGAAAATCACATATCAATACTTAAACTGGTCAATAAATTCAGCATCTTGGAGTTTGATCCAATCAAGTCTTTCCTAGGCTATAAATTCAAAGAATGCAAAAGAAGAATTGAGGAATGTATACTTACCGGTTTGATTTACGAAAACCATATTAAACTGGATGATGTTGAATATTTCTGGTACATGGTAGACACGGGCGGATTATACACCCTTGACGACCTTGACATGAAATCAGAATATAACCATATGCCTTTCACCGCCGGGCTGGATCAGAAGTATAAGCAGTATGTAAAATCAAGATTTTTGATCGATAATTATGACCTATATGCTTTTCGAAGTAACACCCAGGTAACGGATAAAAAGGGTAAAAGCTACGAACTGCTCCACCTGGAAGAGGTAAGATGGTCACAGCTAGACAAATACGACAACACCATTTTTATTGTCAACCTGGATGTTTTGGAGAAGCTTAGGATCAATGATCTGGTACTTAAGGATGTGGCCCGGGTATTAAGCAAAAGGGAAAACACGTTTTACGACACTGCGCAAAAAAGTTTTTTAGAAATTAGGTATTGATTTTTAATAAAAAATTTGTTAACCTTTCTGTAATCTACATGAAATTGGTATAACTGAAGCTAAGAAGCAACTGGTTATACCAAGGGGATCGGCCATCAGATAAACTGCGTTTATCTTGGTCCCTAAAGCGTTAAGTTTACAAACTGCGTTTGGAAACTACGCTAAGACTTGCAAAATTGAACTATCGTGCTAAACAGCGTTTAACACGATCATTCAACAATCAGTGCAAGTGGGAATGTACCGGTACGTGGCCGTACAGTACAAGCCTAACCATCGTGAAGGGCATTTGGGGGTTTCGCCGCCACGATGCTAAAAGCAAGGAGAACCCTAACATTGGTGAAGGTGTGGACCCGCACTGCCAGTGCTGATAAGGCGTTAGCGCAGGGTGAAGGTGTTCAGGATGATCCCGGAATTGCCTGGATACCGGATAGTGAAGCCGGGTGGGTAACGTAGAAAGCTATAAAAACACTGAAAGAAAAGAATAGTTGAAAGCGATGACACTCAACAGTAAAGCAGTTTTAAGCTTTATTGTGTTGCTGTGTCATTTTTTATTATGAAAGCAAAAACACTCTAATGTCTCGTATAACAGAAAGAGTGTTTTTTATGTTTAAAAAGAAAGGGGTATGTAAAAGTGATGAATGAAGTCTGGTTAATTGGACGATTGGCAAGAGATCCGGAGGAAAAGAAAACACCGGCTGGAAAAACAGTAGCAAGGATGACTCTGGCAGTAGAGCGTGATTACGCAAATGCCGACGGAGAGCGCGAAGCAGATTTTGTTGAAATAATTGCATGGGAAAAGCTTGCAGAAACTTGTGCCAAACACCTGGGAAAAGGGCGACTGGTCTCTGTTAAGGGCCGTCTGCAGATCCGCTCATATGACGATAGCCAGGGAATTAGGCGCAAAGCCGCTGAAGTTGTAGCCGAAAAGATTAAATTCCTTGATAAGGCTAAGGAAGCTAAAGGAAATTAATGGACGAGAGATGCGTACAATGAGCACTTAAACGTGCCAGAAAGCAAGGGTGAAAAGGTTATGATACATAACTTTTTTGCCCTTTCTTATTTAGTAAGGAAAAAAGGGGGCTTTAACATGTATAGGCCATTAATGGATACGGAGCTTTACAAGTTTGCGCCTAGTATCTTTGCAGAAGAAAAACATGGTTCCCGTTCAGAGAAATACACTTATATTCCTACCATTGAAGTCCTGAACGGTTTGAGGAAGGAAGGATTTGAGCCATTTTTGGCTACTCAGTCCAGAGCGAGAGATGAGAGCAAGCGAAATTTTACAAAACATATGATTCGATTGCGTCATACGAATCAGTTTGCGGATAAAGAAGCATGTGAAATTGTGCTTATCAATTCTCATGATGGCACATCATCATACCAAATGATGTGCGGTATCTTCCGATTGGTATGTGAAAATGGGATGGTTTTAGGAGACACTGTGGAAGATATTCGCATCCCACACAGGGGGGACATTATTGGCGGTGTTGTTGATGCTGCCTATAGCATAGTGGATGATTTTGATACAGCTCAAGAGTCAATGGAAACTATGAAATCAACGCAACTGGCGTTTCCGGAAGCTGAAGCATTTGCATCGGCGGCCTTGACTTTAAAGTATGACGAAGTAGAAAAGGCACCAATTTCTCCTACTCAGGTACTGTCGGCTCGCCGTAGCATTGATGCAAAGGAAGATCTTTGGTCTACCTTTAACAGGGTACAGGAAAATGTGATCAAGGGCGGACTGCGTGGCAGATCCGCCACAGGAAGAAGAGTGTCGACGCGACCGGTAAAATCAATTGAAAACAATATAAAGCTTAATAAAGCCCTTTGGGTACTGGCGACTCAAATGGCTGCACTAAAGAATTAAGACGAAAGCTAAACACAGGGTTAATGCCCGTAATCCAAACACTTTTCTGAAGGAGGTGAATGGATACGGGCAGAGGCCCGTGTCCGAGATAATGGCTAAATTGTGTCCATTCAGAAAGAAAAAATGTACGACAAAGGTTACCGGCCAGCAAGATTCAAAGGCTAAAACCTTTAAAGAATGCGAAGAAGAGTTTCTGGAGTGTTATCAAGGGAGTTGCGCGATGTGGACAGAAAGCGGCTGTGTTTTGGGACGGATCCATACGGTGATCAATCAGGTCTCACATGAAGAAACAGCCATAAAAGAGACTGAAGAAAACGATAAGAAGGATAATCTTATTGAAACTTCTGTTAAGGTATTAGAAGCTAAAGAAACAAAGACAGCCGGTACCATAAGAGCATGGTGTCAGCACGCCGAAAGCGATAAAAAAGGGGCCGTGTTTGCCAAGAACGGTAACGGAAAGACATTATTGGAGTCAATAGGAAAGCAGGTACAGGTAAAATACCGCCTTATGGATAACGGTACCGCATTTGCGGTATTTGTACAGGCGGAATCCTGAGTATAACAGCGCCAATTATTTTGGCCAGGAAGTTGAGGAGAACGCATTCCAGGGAAATATATCCTGGGCGTTCTCCTTTTGTGCTTTATTACAAGGGTCAATAAATATAAGCGGTGAGGTGATGATATGCACGCTGTGAATATCTTTGGATTAGTTAAACAGTTAAATATTGTGGATGTTATTAATCACTACAAAATTACCGAACTAAAGCAGCGTGGCCGGCGTTGGGTGGCTCGGTGCCCACTACCGCTCCATGAGGATCACTCACCGTCTTTTATTATTTTTCCAGATGGGAAATGGAAATGCTTCGGCTGTGGTGAGCATGGCGATGCGACCGACTTAATAGCAAAAGTATTTAACATTAAACTCATCGAAGCGGCACGAATGATTGCCCGGGATTTTGGCATTGAAGTAAACAAGCTGCTTTCGCCAGCAGTTCGCCGGAAGATTATACAGCAAGCCGCACAGGAAGCAAAGAAGCGAGAGAAATTAGAAAAAGCACATGAAACACTGTCACTGCTTGTGCGAACGATTAACAAGACACTCGTTGCTGGCGGTTATCAAGCACACTACGACTTTGCAGAGTTGGCAATTAAAGTTGACTACTATGAATATCTGATTGAATGTTTACTGAACAAAAACACTCAAATTCAGGTAATGGCTTTAAATAGCTATGAAAGTTTATTTTAAATGCTGAGTTAATCAAATGATAAAGAAAGGTGATAGAAGAATGGATAGAGACGTTATAACTAAAGAGATTAAGCGTTTAAGAGATATGCTAGGCCAAACCATGGCTCAAATGGACCAAATGTTAGGGCTCTATTCTTATAATGATGAGCTTAAGGGAATTGAAAAAGCAGAGCTAATGGAGATTATAAGGTTATGCGAAGGATCTGAATCTGATGACGTTAAAAGTTTGCACAGAAGAGTTGCGTACCTCTTAAAGCCCCGTGTGGAAGGTGAGTTGCAAAAGCAGCCCAACGGTCGTTATGCGGTCGTTTCCGGTAGCAAGTCTTTCGAATTGACCTGTGGTTATACATTTGATTTATTTATACCGGATCGGGATCATGAAGATTACGGCTGGCACTTCGGCCGGGTGGAGCATTCCGATAAATATGGTGGGTATTACTTCTACAATATGTCGGGATGGGATCACCATGGTCTACGTCATGGCATGACAGCTGCCGTTAGGTGGTAATTGGGAAGTGAAAGGAGAAAAATATATGAAAATTATCCTTAAAAATGAGCTGGAAAAATGGGCCTGGCAAATTATGCTGGAGGCACACTATAAGTGGGAGAAGAACTACGGGGACTCTCTCAGACAGCAAATGGATTGGTATTTCTTTGATTTGTTGGGTGATCAAGTGAAGAAAAGGATTGAGAGTGAAGCCCGGAAACGAGTGAAAGAGAATTGGGAGCATACTATAGGCCTGGAAACGACACTGGATGAGTATCTCTATGAGTGCGCGGAAGAGTGCGAAAATGACGGGGTTACCCGGGAAGAGTTGGTTGAGGATTATGAACATCTTCGCGGGCTTATTTTACAACATTTTGAAGATGAAAAAGAGGCTGTGGAAGAGGATTTGAGAAGGCTGTATAGCAGTTTATTCAACGCTCCGGAGAGTTTGACTGTTGTTTATGCACAAAGTCAAAACAAAGTCAACCAAAAACGAGAACTGCTTCAAAAGTATTATGAAATGGCTTGCCACAACTTGCTTTGTTGCTCCAAGAATTACGCGATGGACCAAGCCAAAGAAGGGTTTGAGGGAGAATGGAAACAGTACCAGGTCGAGTGCGAAATATTGCAAGAAATGATGGCCGAGGAGACTAGTAAGAATTGCGATAAAGCTCAATAATAGCCTTGGCCCGTTAGCCAATTAATCAGAAGGAGGGATTGGGTACCGGGTCGAGCAGGCTGCGGTATCCAGAGATTATGAGCAAAAGAGATTGGTCAGAAATAGAGAAAAAGTGTGATTTAGTTAGAGAATTTGCTGAGATGCTGATCAAGTACTTTAAAGATAAAAACAAATTTGAGGAAGGACCACTGCTTTTTATGGCTCACTGGGCCAAGGAAATGGGATTTAGGGACTATTGGTTTGCCATCGATACGGAATTGCAAAAACGATATGAATGTACCAGTTGGTTCTGGATCGTGCGTAGACTGAGAAATTGTCCGGATTATTGGAAATAACACCTTTGTAATCATCCATAAGGAATACCGGCTCACATAAGGGCCTGCTGCACAACCAATCCACTTAAAAGGATGGATTGGCACACCAGGTCCGCCGGGTGGAAGTTGTAAGTGAAAGTAAAGTTGCATAACTAGCCCGGGCCGTACAGCCCGTAGACCAATCATCCGAAAGGAGGGATTGGATGCGGGCTGGGGCCCGTATCCGTAAATATGTTATGGAGCGAGAATTATTTAAAACAGTATTCCATGCAACCACAAAAAACTCTGGCCTCGATAGCCAGAGAAGAGGTAATGCAGTATGGAGTTGAGTCTTCAGAATTGCCAGGCGTACTTGCTTCTATCCTTGGTGATGTACCAGATGAAACCATGGAATCATTAATGAAGCAAGGGTTACGGGCCATGGCTGATATGACATCCGAAGAATTTATGAGCTTACCTGGTATTGGCAGGGAAAGAGCCGTTCGTCTAAGCGCCGCTTTTGATCTGGCAAGGCGCGTGACACGGATCATGCCCGAGGATATGCCGCAAGTAAGGTCTCCGGAAGATGTTGCGAGTCTAGTGATGGAAGAAATGCGCCACCTGGATAGAGAGCATTTTGTAGCCTTGCTCATAAATGTAAAGAGACAAGTCATAGCCAGAGAGATAATCTCAATCGGGACTCTGAATTCATCACAGGTCCACAAGGGAACTTTTTAAGCCGGCTATTCGCCGCAGCGCAGACTCTATTATCCTTGTGCACAATCACCCCAGCGGGGACCCGGAGTTAAGCAGTGAAGACTGTAAAGTTACGGAAAGGATAGTAGAGGTTGGTGAAGTAATGGGGATTCCTATTATTGACCACATAGTAATCGGTGATAAGAAGTTTGTTAGTTTCAAAGAAAGAGGATTGATTTGAGGAAGCCGTTATACATGTAGAAATAAGTGGCTGGATAGAGCAATAAGAAAAGGAGAAAAGTGTAATGGAAATTATCAAAAAAAGTGAGCGAGTATCGGTTATAAGCTACAGCCTGGAATTTGAGTGGAATGACTGCCCAGGTGCGGGATTTGGCTTCGACTGCGATAAAGACGGGAACATTACGTTCAATAAAATGAATCAAGCGGCGCAGGAAAACCTTAACGCCTGCATATGTGGAGAATATAACGTTCGGTTTACCGGGGTTCGGAAGAATGAACACAGGTATACGGAAGCAGCGGTCGGCACTTGTAATGTGTGCGAGGAGAAAGTTTACCTTGAAGGATTTACGAATACTTGCGGCCGGTGTGGTACGGATTATAACCAAAGCGGTCAGCAGTTAGCGTCTCGATCACAATGGGGCGAGGAAACCGGGGAACACTCGGCGGATATTGCGCAAATAAGATAATTCATAAAGTAGTTGATTTTTTAAATAGTTACGGCCTGGTGTTTAGGCCAGGCTACCCCCTAAAAGGGGAACGGTATTACCCTTGATGACTCATTGGAGTAAGGATCTTTGAGTCATGTAAACAGGCTCTGTCCGAAGGTCTTTCGGACGCCCGCAGTGCGGGTTTTGCCTGCCGCCACCGGTCTGCATAGGCAGGCTGCCTTCCGGAGGAAGGTTGCGTGGCTTTGGGTGCTTAACGAAAAAGTTCTTTGACAAGGCCTTCTGGTTTGCCACAACGTGCTTTGAAGAGCACGTTGTGGCAGGGCAGAGGGACCGTCGAAAGACGGTAATGTTTGCGCCGCCAGGCGTTTAGGATACGGGGCTTGCCCCGTCACAACATGTCCTGAAAGGCAGGTTGTGACGGGGTCGGGTTTTGACCCCGTAGGTTTTGATTTTCGCGGGTTCCGCGTTTGGGCCTTTGTACAAAAACAGTGTGATTGTACTTGAGGTTTACTTCACTATTGCTAATATTTGGTATTCCACAATTAAAGGAAAGAAGGTATTGAATGGGTTTTCCCACCAGGGCCGGAACCAGGTTAACGCGTGATGAAAATGTTAATAAGCTGCTTAAACAACTGGAAGTGATTTTTTATGAAAGTAATGCTGGGTGTAAAAAATCCCGTAAGGTCAGGTTTCATCAATATAAGGCTTTCCTAAAGTTTGCGACTGTAAGATTTGGACTATGTGATATTCGGAATATTAAACCGTCTTATGTGAGGGCTTTCATTAAATGGCGCATGGGAAATGAAATCAGGGAAGGTACAATTCTAGCAGATTTATCCACAATTAGATTTTGGCACAGACAAATTCCGTTACGTAAATACAATATGCCGCCAAACGACGTACTATTGGGAAGGGGGGAGTTCCGTGACCGCTCGTGGAAAAGGTGCTAAAGCTAAAAAGTATAATCAAGGAGACCGTGAGGGAGAACCAGTTCCGCCAGCTTTCAAGCCCCTATGGCAGCAGTTTGAAAAGACATTTAAGAACGCTATGAAGGACAGTTACTGCTCTAAAGATACGCTGTTCAAGAACCGCAGCAGGATGAGGCAGTTTGCTATTTTTTGTGTAAAGGAATTTAAAATTAGAAATCTGCGAAATATTGGAGATAAGCATATTAGCGCGTATGTTGAGCGCAGGCGTCAGGTCGGCCGAACCGAAAAGGTGATAAAAAATGATCTTTCTGCCATTAGAATGTTCCATAAATTTATCCCGAACGCGCGGCACCGGATATCAGGGAATGATAAATTTAAGCTTCAATCAACTCCTGACGGCCGGCTGGATAGGGTGTGGGACGAGCGTGAATACCGGACAATGATTGATAGGGCAAGGGAATTAGGCCGTGGCGATGTTGAAATGGTGATAAGGTTAGCTAGGAACAGTGGCCTGCGAATTCATGAGTGTTTACGCATCAATAAAAAGATGGCGGAAAGGTTCATAGATAAAGGTGTTATTACCATAAAAGGTAAAGGTGGCAGGGTAAGGGATGTGCCACTAAGGGAGGAAGCTCGTAAGGTCTTGCAAATTGCCGCGAAGAAGATTGATAAGGGCAATGATAAGTTGTTTGTCCCCAGGGGAAGAAGAACCGATCTTGTAAAAGATTCAATAGAAAATTTTATCGCGGGTCATAGGGATAGTTGTACTGATCACGATCAAAAGGGGAGCGATGTGAAAATTACGTTTCACGGGTTGAGACATACCTATGCTCGGGAAGAGTATCTTAAGAGGTTGAGCAATGGAATGCCGGAAAGAAAGGCGCAAAAGGAAGTGGCATTGTTATTGGGACACGGGAGGCCAAATGTGGTAAAGATTTACCTTGGGTCGTTAGGGAGTTAATTAAAGACCTTTTTAGGTTAGCAGAAGAGTATACTCTTTATAACGCTAGGATTAATGCCTTAGCTAATATGAAGGATTGGCGTACCCTTGAAAAAGAATTTTCGGTTACTAAACAAATAAGCCAGACTATATGTAGGAACACTCGTTTGGAAATCAGTTGAAACATTGGCAAGATTAAAGTTGTCGAAGGATTTAGGACATAACGGGATAGAAGTTACTTACAGGTATGTGCCCCGAAATAAAAATAGATTAAACTATTTGATATTATCTTCTACCGGTCTGCGATATTAAAATCGCAGACCGGTTTCTGCTTATCGGTGAAGATCTACCAGAGAGTTATGGTTAATACCTGGTATTACATTTGTCCAGTTTTCCGACTTTCGATAATTGTTTGAAAAGTAGTGAATTATCCATACATAGCTATCAACTAAATTTGCATTTGTGGTAGTAATGCCTTCGTACACATTGGTTCTACTTGGCTGCCAAATTCCAATTGACTGTGATGGCTTGCAACCAAGTGGATTAGAAGATTTAGGTTCTCTTTAGAAAGTTCATGGCATTTTCGGGCTCAATCATTAACTAGTATCATAACCTAGGTTATATGGCTTAATAAGTGACCACTATCTGTCATTTGAATTGTGTATCCTAAGAACCAATCGAAGGTCCTAAAATAGCTCCGGTTAGCAATAAATTTTTAACTTGGATCAGCTAAGGGTAGTTATTCTATGACTCCCAAGTTTTTAACCTCTCCCAAAGCTCATTTGTATCATGGGGGCAGCAAGGGGTGAAATCCTGCGGGTTATTTTCGGAAGGCTCTGCCTTTCGCATTCGTCATATATTTTGAGTTGTACCGCGAAATTCGCCATGCTTAATGAAACATAATTTAATTAGTTTGTTTTCACAACCTATTCGAATTTGTCAACCCATATTCAACGTAACACAGGCGGTTTTACTATCCTCTTCCTACATCCTGGTTATAGAAAATGGGTATACAAGATATTGATACCATCTGAATTGGAGAGACAGCAAATAATAATAGATATTGTCGACAAGCAGGAAAAATTCATTTGAAAATCAAAAACCTAGTAAATACACTAACCTTCAACAAATCGACTGTCTTACTTTATTTAGGTAGGTGAAAGAATGAATACCGAAGGAAGTACTTTAGACAATAGTAAAAATAATTTACTATATCAATATTGCCTAAGTTTCCCCCCAGAGCCACCAAATGAAATTTTTCGAGAGACATTAATTCGAAATCTTAGTTCTTTCTTCTCAGAAAAACGTAAATCAATTTTAATAAATGGAGTCTCATGTACAGGGAAAACAGTTTTGCTTTCACAATTTGCACGATACTATTCAGACAATACGTTTTCTTTTTTTGTTGGTGATGACTATTGGACGTCTACGGTATCTAGATTTCTTGCTGAACTTTGTGAGCAAATGATTCATACAATTGCCATAAATGGTAAATACAAACAATTTGAAGATGCTGATTTATCTGAATTAAATGAGTATGATTTAAAAAGCTTGTTTGCCAAACTCTATTCTAATTTAAGAAAACATGTTAGGAAAACAAGCAAACCATTCTATTTCGTTATTGACGGGTTGGACAAAATACCTCAAAATGAGGAGAGTATACTCCAATTTATTCCATCTGGTGAATCTGATGGAATCTTCATTCTCACAAGTGGTATTATTCGGGAAGAATATAATTTCAAATATGAGGCTTTCCCAATACAATGGTTTTCCCGTGAAGAAACAATAAAATATTTATCACCATTTTTAAAAGAAAATCAAGCGGCACATATTTTCGAAGTTTGCGAAGGAATGCCTGGTTATCTTAACGAGGTATATAGACAACTCTCTAATGGTATTGCCCCAGAAACATTGCTAGATGATCTACCTCCTGACTTTGAACTCCTTTTAGAGCAAGAATGGCAAAAAAATAGTTTAAAAGAAGATCTTTCTCAAAGTGTTCTTGCTACTATTGTTTTTGGTCCAGAATCTTTTTCTCTGTTTACACTCAGTCAAATTTTCAATGTAAGTATTGATGATGTGAAACGGATTGTTCAGTCAATAAACTTTTTAAATATCGATCAGAATACACACATAATACATTTGGTTAAAGCCTATAAAAAATTTCTAACAGGAAAACTGGGTAGCAAAGAGGACCAGATTAGGCAACTATTAGTTGATTACTATGAAGGTCAGGAGATTTTGTCGAGCAATGCTTTTACTCACTTACCTCAATTATACAGGGAATCCAACAATTTCCAGGGTTTAGATAAGCTTCTTAATATTGAATCAACAGTTAACTTCATAGCTAATAAGAGGCAAACTTCCTTAGTGCGCAGGAATTTAAGGACATTAGCAGAAATGGCATATTCAAGGCAAGAAACTCAAGTTTTAGCGAGATCAATTTTAACTGAGTCTCTAATTACCAACGTGATAACATCGCCATCAATTATTGAACAAGAAGTTAAGGCAATGCTTACCTTAGGATACACAGAAGATGCATTAAAATGCGCTTCTCGTTGTTTACTTGCCGAAGACAGATTGCAAGTATTGTCTCGCATATGTAATCATATTTGGGATAAAGACGCCCATATACCCAATGAAGTAATTAGTCTTTTGGAAGAATCAATTGATCTACTCGACACTTCGGCACCTTTAAACACAAATATCACAAAAAAAATTCTAACAGTTTGTGCCGATCTTTTTCCAATTAAAGCAGAGTTAGCGGAAAAACTTTTTGCTAAAATTGCTATGGACAAGAAATTAAATAAGTTTGAAAACAATTTAATGGAAATAATATTATCTGATCTCTCCCACGTTATGAAGCAAGATGATGATACTATTGATCGAATTCGTGATGAAGTTAGCAACGAGTCCATTTATCAATTTGCAGGAACAGTTTCCACCATTTTTAGCAAAAAAACATGTAAGAATATACTTGAACAAGTAGAACAATTGTCAAACACATCCACTAAATTATTCTTACTACAAAGTTGGTGTAATTCGAATCCAAAAAGATCGAATGCAGTAGAGGTTGTTGATCGTGCTTTGCAATTAATAATAGAGAGTGAAGAATATTCCCCTACACAATTACACTTGCGTCAGATAGCCCAACCTTTATACTATTGTCAAGAATATGAAAGAATAAAACCCATAATTAATACAATTGATTTATTAAAAGCTAGTGCTATTATGAATCCAATAGATGAATATGTTAGATTAGAATTGTTGCTTTCTGCGATAGAATCAAAATTTGGATTAGAAACTGGGACAGAAAGGTTTTTTGGCGTTTACTTGCTGTTAGATCAAACACGGGATACAAATATGCGTTGTTTTATCTTGATAAGAATGTTACAAAATATTAAATATGCCGTCCCCGATGACAGCGACTTAGAAAAGGAACTCAGAGGTCAACTTTGTGAAGAATACAATAATTTGCTTGTCAAATCTGCTAGCCATTTTAAAATTACAAAAAAGATATTATCTGCTGTAACGCATTACGATAAAAGTTTAGCAATTCAGTTTGGGCTTAAGTTAAATTTGGAGGCTAGACGTGATGAGGGTTTGAATGAAATATTAAAAGCCTATACAATTAATACTAATTCTGACAACATTGACATTGACTTTATAATTAAAACGTTAGGAAAGGTATCAAACATTTATAAACGTGAATGGATTCTTGTCAAGATTATGCAACGTTTATCAGAACACACGTCTGTCGATAGAACAAAAAAAATTAAATTAGTTGGAAAGGTTTTGGAGATTACAACCCCTGCGGCTAAAACATATGCCTTGGCATATTTATACAATTGGATTTATGATCATTCAGACGCAAAATTAAATGAAACACTATCTCGATCCCTGAAAGGATCCTTAAAGAAAATTGACATGCCTACTGAAAAAACCAAAATTGGGGGCGGAGTAGTGCCCATAATTGCGGAAGTTGATGAAGAGCTGGCCAAGCAGATTTTTGAAATGTCTAATAAATGGAAGCGGAATTCAACTTTTTGTGATGATAGATTGCTCTTTACTTATACGGAAATGATACGTCTAGGAAGTCGCATGGTGCCTGATATAATCTATGACGACAACTCTAAAGGTCATATAGATTTACTTTGCAGGCTTATAGAACAAATTCCCTCAACTATTTTAAAGTGTACGCTATTTAGCGAATTGGCTTTACGTTGTCTTTATTCCGGTAGAAAAGATTTGTTTAAAATGGTCGCAGATACTTGTCTAGATCATTTAGATAAGTGTGTTGATTCCAGTGCAAAGGCTGACACCTTGGTCAATATCTCTGCAATGCTATTTGAACATGAAAGAGAAATCCTTTTTGAAAAATTAGAAGACTTGCCCATTGAGGTTCAAGACTTAGGATTGAGCCAAGTTGTCAAATATATTCTGAGCGACCGCCCCCCACTAGATCCTTTTGAGACAGAAAACATAACTACACAGATAGACTATGGCAAGGCTCAGAAAATATGTGATGTAATAGACGCTATGTGTACTGACTCAATGATTTATACATCCATCATTGTGTTAGTTAACTCCCTTGTTAAAGAGAATACACGAAGTCAACTTGATACAAAGTTGCAGGAAAAGCAATTACTCCGTATTTCGCAACGTATAAACGACATTATTAAGAGCAAGCTACCAGATAATAGGAATATTTGTCACCAAGGATATAGAATAGCTGCTCAAGCCTGTATTTGCAAGTTGCGTGATGCCGCAAAATCCTATAGAGCTAGTAAGATTTGGGATACAATGTGTCCTTCATGGGGTGAACTAGACACAGAAATAAAGAAAATAGAGAACAGTGCAGACAAAGTATTTGTCTATCAAACTGTCGGGATCCTTGCTAATGGTGGTGATTCATGTGCAGGGGAAAGATTAGTTAGAAGAGCTGAGGAAAACCTAGATCAAATAAACAATCATATCGACAGGGCAGAAAGATTTCATTTGGTAGCCAAAGGGTATTCAAAGATTTCTAAACAACAGGCCGCAGAATTTGTTTTGAAAGAGGCTGTCAAATTTGCTCAGGTATGTTCGCATGGAGAAGGAAGAGATCAGATAATGGGTGGGATTATAGAACTAGCTCATTCAATGAACCAATCTTTAGCAAGTGATATTGCCAGTCAGATTGATAACCATGGTATGCGTAGCCAAATTAATCAGAATCTAATTGCATTAAACCTTCATTCAGATCCATACAAGCTTTCTCAATATCAGAAGGAAGAATTTCAGAGAGTCCTAAATAGTACTCTAAGAAAACTTCTTAAGTCAATATGTTCTGGTAGAGGGCTTATTCAACACGAAGATATAGTTAGAAAATGGTTGTTTAATGTATTAGGTCAAGATTTCGAAACTGTGTGTTTAGCTGTTTCATGGTTAATTGAGAATAACATTGCCGGGAATAAACCCCATTCAAGGGTTTCTAATTTAACTAATCTTTTCTATACTATTATGGAGTTATCGCAGATGATTAACACATTAGATAGTTTATATTCAGAAGTTGCCGTAAGCAACAGTAATAACAACTTACTCGACCAGATTCTCTTAAGTAACATAAAAACTTTTTCTGTTGGCCAAGGGAAAGAAGCAATATCAGAAATTAGAGGCTGGTTGTCTAAAAAAGCCTCAAACTATGTAAAAATATATGACCCTCATTTTAACGAAGAGGGCTTGATTTTGTTAACCTCCCTATCACAAGATGTTCGCATCCAAATTTTAACTTCATTGAGAGAGTCTGAATTGAAAAGAGAAAAAATACAAATGCGCTACGAGCAATATTGGAAGCAAATATGCGATCAATCACCACCGCCTACGACAATTTATATCTACTCTACTCCTTCTGGACGTACCCCTCTTCACGACCGATATATTTTAACTGCAGAAGCAGGCCTTCAGCTTGGTACCTCGATTAATGGTTTTGGGAAAAGGGATAGCTCTATTCAATTTTTGGACATCGAAGAAAAAACACAAGTTGAAAATGAGTTTGTAAATTATTTAATTCTTAATCCCCCACTTTCACATCAAGATGATACGTTAACAATGACTACATTTAGCCTCTAGTGCGGGTTGATGAGATTGTCAAGACAATTGAAAGTGCCCAAGGACCTCCGGCAGAAACGTGATGTTGGAGGAACTATGGCGCATCCCCCTGCACAGTGATGAGTCAGCTAAAAGTGATGCCACATTTTGTGAGGCATATAACGGCAAAAAAGTACCTGTTTATTGGAACGTATTCCGTATATATTGATATACAATAAAAGTGCCAAAAACGACCGTTTATGAAACTGCTTTGGGTTAATAAAACCAAAGCGGTTTTTTAATGTTTATTGAGTTTCAAAACTCATTACCAAAAACAAAGTTTAAAAACTACCATGTAAAGACGTTTTTGGCACAATCTAAACAATGGAGGGCTAACAAAATGATATTCGGTTATGCAAGGGTCAGTACACAGGACCAAAATCTCAACCTTCAAACAGACGATCTCCAAAAGTATGGGGCCGAGAGAATATTTCAGGAAAAAATAACCGGTACACGAAAGGTCCGGCCCGAACTTGAGAATATGATACAAATGCTCAGGGAAGGAGATACTGTAGTCGTTTGGAAACTCGATCGCATTGGCCGCAGCATAAAACACCTCATTGATTTGATAGAGGAATTCAAAAACAGAAAAGTTAATTTCGTTTCCATAAAAGAAAATATAGATACTTCCACGGCTACCGGAAAACTAATATTCAATATTTTTGCTTCCTTGGCCGAATTTGAGCGGGACATAATTGCTGAAAGAACTAGGGCCGGATTAACGGCAGCCCGGGCACGGGGAAAAAAGGGTGGTCGCCCGTCAAAGAACAAAGACAAGGTGGAACTGGCCTTAAAAATGTATGATAGCAAGCAGTACACTGTTAATGAAATAATAGAAGCAACTTCATTAAGTAAAACGACTTTTTATAGGTATTTAAACCAATCCATGCGATTGTCAAGAGAATTGTGAGCCACTCGCCAGGAAAATATTGAGCCACTAACGCTGATAAAAAAGTGAGCCACTTTTGGAAAAGCGCTGAGAAAATATTGAGCCACTTTTTATATTCATTTTTA